>CANQKP010000001.1 GCA_947624495.1 uncultured Monoglobus sp.
TTTCATTTAATTATCCTCCTAATTTTGCCGTTTTATAAAATCGTCGATTTCTTCCCAATTAAATCCGCAATTTTACTCACCATTTCAAAATTCGAGGTTATCCTCCTTTCCCCAAAAGTTTTATGCGCAGCCGCACATGGTTTGAATACGGCACACACATTTTATAGATTTCTCTATTATGACACGGTACTATTATACACCCAACAGTTTGAAATTTCAAGACTTTTTTTAAAATTTTTTGAAATTTTTCTATATTATTAAAAAATCACGACTTTTTGTTGACTTTTTGTCACATTCATATATAATACTTATATGGAAAAAATACTTAAATCTATAAATATCACAATAATAATCATGCTCATATTATCGGTTTCGGGCTGCGGGCGCGCGGACAGATCCGCCTCCGAGACCGAGTTTATGCTTGACACGGCGTGTACTATAACCGTCAGCGGCAGCAGCAGCGCAGCCGAGATCGCCGCCGGAGCGCTCGGGACCGCAAAATCCATTGCCGACACTATCGATTATTTTAACCCGGACTCGTACACAGCTCAGTTCAACGCGCTGCCGGCACATCAGCCGCTCGAACTGAGCGAGGACGCGTTCAATGTGATCAGCCGCGCTCTGGAGATCGCCGACGCCTCCGGCGGGGCCTTTGACATCACTATCGCGCCGGTCAAAAACCTTTGGGACTTCAAGTCGGACGATCCGCGTATCCCGGACCCTGACGAGCTTAACGACGCCCTGCGCAGCGTGGGATACGAAAAACTTATCCTGAACAGGGACGGACGGACGCTTGAAAAAACCGAGGACGGGGTCGAGATAGACCTCGGTGGCTGCGGCAAGGGGTACTGCTGTCAGGCGGCTCTTGACTACATAGCCGAAAACGATCCGGACTGCAGCGCGATTTTAGACTTTGGCGGCAATGTGGCGGTTTACGGCAAAAATCCGAGAACCGGAGGCGAATTCACGGTCGGAATACAAGATCCCAAATCCGAGACCGGCGTGTATTCCAAGACCGTTTCGGCGCGGTCGGGGCAGAGCGTTGTCACCAGCGGTACGTATCAGCGCCGTTTTATTAAAGACGGGGTCAACTACCACCACATTCTTGACCCAAAGACCGGAATGCCGGCTTCAAACGGAAATGACAGCGCGACGATAATCTGCGATGACGGCTTGCTTGCCGACTGCCTCAGCACCGCCTGTATGGTGCTTCCGGCGGACGATGCGCAGGCGCTTGCGCAAAGCTACGGCGCTGAACTTATATTTGAATAGGAGACAGACTATGATTATAACAAACGCTGAGATAATGACAATGAGCGACAAGCTCGGCAACATCAAAAACGGATACATCGTGATCGACGGCGGCGTTATAACCGACGTAGGCGGCATGAAATCAGCCCCGACCGGCGGCGGAAACGTGATCGACGCCGGCGGCAGACTTGTGACGCCCGGTTTGATCGACGCCCATTCGCACATCGGTATGTGGGAGGACGGACTAAGCTTTGAGGGCGACGACGGGAACGAGGACACAGACCCGATCACTCCGCATCTCCGCGCTATCGACGCGGTGAACCCTATGGACAGAGCGTTCAAAGAGGCATTTGACGCAGGAATAACCACAGTGGTGACCGGTCCCGGAAGCGCTAATCCCATAGGCGGGCAGGCGGCGGCAATCAAGACCCGCGGACGGCGGATCGACGACATGATAATAAAATCGCCGGCGGGGGTCAAAATTGCTTTGGGAGAAAACCCAAAATCCACATATAACGACAAAAGCCGCACCCCTGTCACAAGAATGGCGACCGCGTTTTTGATACGCGAAGCGCTGCGCGACGCGGCGGAGTACAAGGCGCGGCTTGAAAAATACAACGCCGATCCGCAGAACGAGGACAAACCGGAATTTGACCTTAAATCGGAGGCGCTGCTGCCGGTATTACGGAGAGAGATACCTCTCTTCGCGCACGCGCACAGGGCGGACGATATTTTTACCGCGATACGGATCGCAAAGGAATTCGGCGCAAGAGCTGTTCTGGTACACTGCACGGAGGGACACATGATCGCGGAAGACCTTAAACGCGAGGGCTGTCCGGCGCTCTGCGGTCCGATAATGACAGACAGGAGCAAGCCGGAGCTTGCCAATCAGACCGAGGCGGCGCCTGGAATACTGGAGCGCGCCGAAATCCCCACCGCGATCATCACGGACCACCCTGAGACTCCGGAAAAATTTCTGCCGCTCTGCGCGGGTATCGCAGTCAAGTACGGCATGAGCCGCGAGGGGGCGCTCAGAGCGATAACCATAGGTCCCGCAAAAATATGCGGAATTGACGACAGGGTCGGCTCAATCGAGCCGGGCAAGGACGGGGATATCGTGATTTGGGACGGTGACCCGCTTGCTGTCGAGGGCGCGCCGTATATGGTCATAGCGCGTTCGGACTCAGAAAAAAATGAATAAATAGCGAAGAAGGAACCGCAAAGGGTTCCTTCTTCAATTATGTTTTCAGTGGATGAGACTGAAACTGGCTAAAAACTGTGGGTTTAAAACCTTAACCGAGGCTAAATTATATCACAAATTTTTATATTTGTCAATACAAAATTGAGAAAATTTTTGACGTTTTTATTTTTGTAAATACCGCTTATTTCCGTACGAGAAAAATGCCGCCCTATACGAGAATTGAAAATATGTGCTTCGGGCATATATTTCGCTTTATTTCAAGGTTCACCGCTTGCCCGCCGCGGCGACGTTTATATAGTTTAGCTCCACATCCTCGGTCCCGGTCATAAAGCATCCCTTTTCCTTGGCGTAGGCAATATACTCCAGTATCTCGCCGGTTATCCTCTCTCCGGGTGCGAGAATGGGTATTCCCGGCGGATAGCACATGACAAACTCACTGCAAACCATGCCGCTGCTCTTTTCGACGGGCACCGCCCGCTTCGGAGAATAAAACGCCTGCTTGGGCGTGGTGACAACTTCGGGGGTTATATACTCGTGATCAAGCATACCCGCGCTGGGACGCTTATGGATATGCTCGATCTGGCTCAGCGACGAGATAAGCCGCTCGATCATCAGACGAGTGTCACCGACCGAAATTATCGCCAGAATGTTGCCTATATCCCCGAACTCGATCTGGATATCATAATCATCACGCAGGATATCATAAACCTCGATCCCGGCGAGACCTATGTCTCTCGTGTGGATTGAAAGCTTTGCCAAATCGAAGTCATACACCGCTTTTCCGTCGATCAACTCCCTGCCGAAAGCGTAGTACCCGCCGATTTTGTTTACTTCGCTCCGTGCATATTCCGCCATATCCAGCACCCGTTTATATATCCCTCTGCCGTTTAACGCCAAATTCTTTCTGGATAGGTCAAGAGACGACATCAGCAAGTACGAGCCGCTGGTGGTCTGGGTAAGGTTTATTATCTGTCTGGTGTACCCCTCGCTTATGTAATTGTTTATCAGCAAAAAAGAACTCTGGGTCAGAGAACCTCCGTTTTTGTGCATACTAACAGCAGCCATGTCGGCGCCCGCCGCCATGGCGCTTACGGGGAACCCGTCACC
This sequence comes from uncultured Monoglobus sp., assembly GCA_947624495.1. Lineage (GTDB taxonomy): Bacteria > Bacillota > Clostridia > Monoglobales > Monoglobaceae > Monoglobus. The sequence continues at coordinate 3,560 of CANQKP010000001.1, forward strand.
AAAGTAGAAGTGAGTGCCGTGGGCTTCATCGACAAGCACAGGCATTCCGGCGCGGTGCGCGATCTCCACTATCCTCTTAAGGTCGCTGCACACGCCGTAATACGTCGGATTGTTGACAAACACCGCCTTGGCGTCAGGATTTTTGTCGATTGCGTTCTGCACGTCCTCAACGCTCATACCGAGCGGAATTCCCAATCTTTTGTTGACGCCCGGATTGACATACACAGGCACTGCGCCGTTTAATACCAAGGCGTTTATGGCGCTGCGGTGGACGTTTCGGGGCAGAATGATCTTTTCGCCCTCGCGGACGGCGGAGAACACCATTGCCTGAACCGCGCTTGTGGTCCCGTTCACCATAAAGAAAGCGTGCCGCGCGCCGAAAGCGTCTGCGGCAAGCTCCTCCGCCTCGCGGATGACCGAAACCGGATGGCACAGGTTATCCAAAGGCTTCATTGAATTAACGTCAACGCTCATGCACTGCTGACCAAGAAACGCGGTCAGCTCCGGACTGCCCTTGCCGCGCTTGTGACCCGGCACGTCAAACGGCACGATGCGCATTGACTTGAACTTTTGTAATGCCTCATAGATCGGGGCTTTGTTTTGTTCCAATACCGCGCCCTCCGTTAATATATATTCTGCCCGCTGAATATCTCGATCATCTCCCGCCGCAGGCTGTTGCTTATATTGAGGCGGGTTTTGGGGTCCAGCTCGTAAACATCGGTCTTAAACAAATAATTCTGAAGATCCAGCTCCTTTATCAGAAGCTTGGTGTGGAATATGTTTGACTGATACACATTGACGTCGATCGCGTCATAACGCTCCAGAGTCTTTTTGTCTATATAATCCTGAATTGATGTTATATCATGGTCAATAAACAGCTTTTTGCCGTCCAGGTCACGGGTAAATCCGCGGACGCGGTAGTCGGCGGTGATTATATCCGAATCGAAGCTGCCTATAAGAAAGTCAAGCGCGTTTAGCGGCGAGATCTTGCCGCAGGTGGAGACGCATATATCCACGCGGAACGTGGATATCGCCTTGTCGGGGTGATATTCCGGATATGTATGGACAGTGACGTGGCTTTTGTCAAGATGAGCCATTATCTCATCTCCCGCCACAGTGCTGAAGGTGGGCTGTGCGGGCTTCATTGAGTCATCGCTTATCATCAGGTTGACGCTGGCGCCCTGCGGCTCGTAGTCCTGCTTTGAAATACTGAGTACGTTTGCCCCGATCATTTCGGTAACAGTAAGCAAAATTTTTGTAAGACGCTCCGAGTTATATTGCTCATCGATATATGCGATGTAGTCCTTCTGCTCTCTTGCGCTTTTGGCATAGCAAACATCGTAGATATTAAAGCTGAGCGTTTTTGTCAGGTTGTTAAAAGCAAAGAGCTTGATTTTGTTCTGCATATCCTTCATCTCCCCGCTGTCGGTTTTATTTTATCGGTTATGATATTATACTACATATGCCCGCTTATTTCAATAGAAAATTTGATCATCCGTAGTATTTTTTAAACGCCGCATACACGACAGGATACAGCGCGGGATACGCGCGGGCTTTCATAAGCCGGTACATCACCGAGCCGGTCTTATAGTTCCTGTCAGGGAAGCTTGCCATACAGCGCTCGGAAATATCCTTAAGCGCCTCGTAGCGCTGCTTTGGACTGTAGTCAAACCGCTTGTTAAACGTCATCATCAGCGCCACGGTAACTCTGTCTAAATACTCTCCGCAGATAATATCGAGCATTTCGCGGTTGCCTGGGTTAAAGGCGTAAATATACTCCATCCAGTATCCCCTGAGCCGGTCCACTATATCAAAGTAATCCTTCGGGAACTTGCTCAAAGCCCGCTCCCTGCTGTCGGTGCGGTACTCGTACAGCGCGTTCGGGATAAACACAGCCTTTTCGGCGCAGCGCATATACCGCATAATGAACACCTCGTCCTGATGCCGCCTGAGGTCCGGATATCTTACGGCATTGGCTTTGATAACATCAAGACTGAACATCTTGTTCCAAGGCGCGCCCTGAATTCCGGAAGGCGAGGCGAAACGATAAAACTTGTGGTACTCTCTGCGTATGCTGTCCGCGTCAAAAACACCGTCTATCTTTTCGACGATCCTGTCGGGATTACCCGGATATGTTATCTTGTAACCGAACACCGCTATGTCGCTGCCGGTCTCCTCCATCCTCGCCGAAACCGTCTTGATGAGAGACGGGTCAATTACGTCGTCGGCGTCCGGAAAATATGCATACTTTCCGGAACACAGATCGATGCCGGTGTTCCGCGCCGGTCCCGAACCCATGTTCTTTTGACGGCAGCATTTTACGCGGCTGTCGGATTTCGCAAGCTCGGTGCATATCCTGTAGGTGTCATCCTCCGAACCGTCGTCGACCAGTATTATTTCGAGATTTCCATAGGTCTGGTTCAATATATGCTTTATGGCTGTGCGGAGCTGCTTGCCCATATTGTAGATCGGCACAACCACACTTACTTTCGGCTCTGATGCGTTCATAACTCTCCCTCGCTTTCAATCCGCGGTCTCAGCCGCGTCTGAGCTTAAGCTCTTTTACAATATGCACAAAGTACAGGCTCCATGCCCTGCCGCCCAGCAGCAGCTTGTACTTCAGAAAATCCGGTCTGAACTTCCGCTCCGGCAGCTCGCGGTTAAAGATCCGCGCCGCTTCCTTGATACGGCGGTGTTTTTCAAACGGTCCGCCGCTGCCGCAGACTATCATTCGTATATAAAAATCAATTCGTACGGCAAACTGGCTGCATATCCGCTCCAGCGCCTTTTCGTTATCGCCGCCCCACTTTTTGATAATATCAAGCTGGCAGTTTTTGAAGCGTATCGCCGTGTCCAAATAGTCGGTCATGTACTTGCGGCTGTTTCCGCCTATATCGCTTATGTAATACTTATACAGCACGTCGCCGATAAACCGCACGGACCGCACATGGGTCAGGTATTCCATATTGAATATCTCGTCCTCGCTGCGTCTGAGATTTGGGACGGTTACGGAGTTTTTTCTTATTATATCCGCACGGTAAAGCTTGTTCCACATAGCTCCGTAAATGCCGTACGGCAATTCACGCTCCGAGAACTCGTCGTAGTGTGTGCGGATGTATTCGCCCGCAAATTCCGCCGCCTCGTAGGTCTTTTCCGAAACCACTCCGCCTTTGCTGTCTATCCAGTCGTATCCGCAGATCACCAGGTCGGTCTCAACGTTCATTGCGCCGACCAGCTTTTCAACAGCGTCCCTGCGAAGCTCGTCATCGGCGTCGGGAAAATAGAAATACTCGCCCGCCGCCAATCCTATACCGGTGTTTCGCGCCTCGGCAGCGCCTCGGTTCTCCTGTGAAAAAACGCGGACGCGGCTGTCTTTTTTAGCGTAGCCGCGTCCTATCTCGGCGCTGCCGTCGACGGAACCGTCGTCTATCAGCAGCACCTCTATATTCTTATACGTCTGAGCAAGAAAGCATTCAACCGCCCTTTTGAGCAGCTTTTCCGCATTATATACGGGTACGATTATGCTTACCAAAGCGCTCATAGCTTCCTCCAAAATTCAGATTTTTAGTACCAACATAAATCAACAACCACAAGCTCCGGCGGATTGTTAACTCTCGGCATGAAGCTGGACTTGCCCAGACCTCTGCTGATTATGATATTGCTGTTGCTTATTGTGTGGTAGCCCTCGGTCAGTTCAGGGAAAAATCCCTCGCCCGTTGAGTATAGACCGCCGATAAACGGAAGTCTTACCTGTCCGCCGTGGGCGTGACCGCACAGCGCCAGATCGATCGGGTAGTCCTCAAGCTCGCCTTGGAACTCTTCCGGATAGTGTACTAAAAGCAGCTTAAAGAAATCTTCTTCTATGTACTTATCAAAGAAGTCATGACCGTATCTTTCAAACTGGTCCTTACCCTGAGAGAGTCCGCCGATATTTAAACGCGTGTCTTTTATCGAAACGATCTCGGACTCATCGTCAAGCACATGAACACCGAGGTCCTTAAGGTCGGACACTATATTGGAATTGTTGAACAGCATGGCGACGTACTCATTGTTGCCGAGGCTGTAGTACACCGGCGCAATATCAACGAGCTGCTCGCACAGCGTTGTCACAACGCTGTAATCTTCCTTGTCCTCGATATTCATATCCCCGACGCAGGCGATTATGTCCGGCTTCAGGTTCGATATCTTGTTGACAAGCCTTGAGTTGTTTTCGCCGAACTCTTTAAGATGAAGGTCGGCAAGAACCACTATTCTCACATTGTCGGACACCTTATCGGACGTTACCTGATAGAACGTCACGTCGATATCGGACTGGTCCAAAAGATTGTATATGCACACAGCGAGCACAATAATGACAAGCACCGCTATTACCCGCTTTTTGTGTTTCTTTATAAGACTTAAATATTTTTTTATAGCTTTACTCATAGCTTTTTCTCCCTGCGTTTCGGCGCGTACTCCGACCGGGCGCTTGGTTCATCAACATAGCTCGTTCTGTATGAGCGCTTTGCTCTGGGTTTTGGCGCGTAAGGATTGACCGTCTCAATCCCTGCGCCCGTCTGCTCCACCGGCTTATGCACGGTTTCATCGGCGAACGCCGTAACTCCGCTTGAACCGTCCTTCACCACGACCTCGACCTCGCGTGCGTCAGGCTCAGCCTTGGCGCTTTCGTTCTTTAAAACCGCCTTGTACTCCGCTTTGGGAGCTTTGCTTTCATCCGCGTCGTCAAACAGCGGAGGGTAAGGACTTTTTTCGATTTCGGCATCCGTCTTATCGGATATATAATCCTCCTCGCGGATCACCTCGCTGCCGTAAACGCAGCTGCGCCCACTCGGTCTTTGCTGCGGAACAGACTCTTCCGTCTTTAGAGCTTCGGGTGCGCTTTTGGATTGGTCACCGCCGGTCTGAGCCGCGGATGCCGCCTGCGCCCCGCCTATCTTCATGCCGGCAAGCACGGCGTCGGTCACGATCTTTATCATATCCTGCGGCATTGCCGCCGGGGTCTGCTCCTGCGCGGGTCCTGCCGCCGGAGCCGCGGGAGACGGGCTTCCGCCTCCGTTTCCGCCGCCTCCGTTTCCGCCTCCGTTCGGGTCCGGATCGTTTTTGTCGGGTCCGTCAGACTTATCTGGATTACCGCCCGAACTGCTGTTTGAGTTTATATCTCTGAAGCTTGCGCTTATGAGCGCTCTCATGTCATATACGCCCTTGTTTTCAGTCTCCTCAACGGCATATGAGAACTCGATCGGCTGCTCCGGATTTTGAACGTTATGCTGTGCGATGTAGCTCTTAAGGTTCTCGATAAACATTTCCGCCTTATGATAGCTGCAGTTTTCAAACATACACATGAACTGATCGCTGCCGTTGTAGCCCGCAAAGCCATAGTCCTCTGCAAGCGCGCGCATAATGCGTCCGAAATCTTTCAGCATCGCGTCGCCGGCGGTTCTGCCGACCTCAGAATTAACTTTCTTAAGCACATCCAGCCGTATCAGAATAAATGTGAAGTTATCGGGCAGAGGCTTCTCCGCATAAGAATTGATGAGCATATCGCACTTTGTGCGGTTGCCGAGACCTGTCTTTCTGTCGGTATAGAGCAGATACTCGATAAAGTCCTGAGTACGTCCGAGCAGTATAGCGCCCAAGCATCCGAATACCAGGAACACAACCAGAGCCAAAATCAAATACAGACCCAGGTTAACGCGTTCCGACACGGTGATGCTGGAAAGCGGCGTAATATTTGACGCGCCCAAGTACTGGTTAAACTCATCGACCGTTGCCTTGACTGTTTCATAGTTCGTATCAAGGTGGTTTATAAGCTCCGCCATTTCCTGCTGGATCTCGCGGACCGCCGCGTCTGTGTCAACTGCCGGAGTTGCATCCTCAAATATGGTAAGCAGTTCCTCGCGGTGTTCCTTATCAACTTGAGTGTACTGCCGCCCTACTTCCAGGGACACATACGAATTGATCAGCGCATCGTATGTCGTTTCAGTGTTTACCCTGGTAGTGTTTTCTTCGTTTGTAACGTCCTCATATACGTCCTTCAGAATATAATCGTTGGTATTGTCAGAATCGCTGCCTTTGCCGTAATGGTACTGAATACCCTCTTTGCTCTTGTTGCTGTACTGGGTGATAAGGTCATAGAGAGGGTTGATCTTCTCCTCCATGTTTGTAAGCTCAATATCGTACTGGCTGAGCCTGTTTTTGTAATCCTTGATCAGGACCTCCTGATCGACCGACACCTTCTGATTAAGTATCTTTGAGTACAGTTCGGGGATATTATAGTTAAGGTCCTCTCTGTACATTTTATAAAGATCACTGAAGGTGTATCCGGTCGCCGCAGATCGGAAATCGGGATAATGATACATCTTGTCATACAGGTAATTATATATCTCGGTCGCTGAAGCATCAAGTATTTCAGCGCACTCAATGTAGTCATAGCTGCCGCTTTCGATGTTTGACGCATCGTTCGGCAGAACCGTCTGATTTATGTATTTTTCGCCGTAGCTGATAAAGTAGTTCTTGAGTATAGAGTCAAGGACCGACGCCGCGTATTCCGGACTGTTGTCACTGTCAACGCCGAACGATACGAGATAATCGGTGGGGTAGTACTCGTACTCCTCGCCCTCTTCAAGTATGGCTTCCTTTCTCGCTTCCTCGTCCGCCGATACTATCGGCGTTACACTGCACCTTGAACGAATGGCGTCGGCGCCGATATCCATATCAAGATCCTCAAGCACGCCGGTAATAACGTTTGACGAATAGATCTCGCTGACGTCAAGAGTGTCGCCGCTGGGCGTCATTCCCGATTTCGCCTCGGAATTGGAATATCTCAAAACCGTCTGAGCGGTATATACCTGCTGTGACATTCCATACATATATACCAGCAGCGCTCCGAGAATACATACAGCGATAATGAGAAATCTCCATCTTTTTATGTACCTTAATACTTCAAAATTCCTCATACGCTAACACCTCGGTTCCTCAGCTTATATTTCTCGATATTCCAGAATACAACGCAGATAATCAGAAAGATAACAACTGTCAGCGCCGCAGTCTTCTTGATCGATACTTTTTCGGCAAGAGAACGTTCCCTTGTCTGGAAAGTTATATAATCCTTTGTCTTGTACTTAATATACTCGCGGTCAGTGGTCATCGCGATCTGAGACAGCTTGTTAAACTCGCGGCGTATGTCCTCGATCATCTGATCGGCGGTGTTAAAGTCCTCAACCGTCGGGTTGCCCGCTTCAAGCTTCTGAATTATGTCGGTGTTTATTTCGATTTCTTTAAGCGTATCCTTGGCATTGATAAGATGATCCTCCGCCTCCCTCGCCAAGTAGTCGATGCCTATGTTGGTGCGTGACATATAGTAGTCGTCGCGCTCGTTTACGGCAGGGATCATAACCGTTCCTATCATAGATTCGTCGTACATGGATATAGTGTTCTGGCGCACACTGTAATCCGCCATTGACTTTTGGTACTGCATATCAAGGACCGAGTTCTTATAATACAGGGTATCGATAAATTTGTCCTTGTCCCGCGCGAGTCCGCTTTCAAGCACGAACGCCCGATATTTTGATATATCGTAGTCCGCAAGGTTCTGGAACATTTTTTCAAGTGATTGGAATGTCTCGCCGGTCTCCTCGGATTTGAATGTGCCGTTCTCTTTAACTCTTTTATGAACGTATTCTTCCATTCTGTCCGCCTGGCGCGCCATATCATCACTTATCTCGACATACTCCATGTCAGACGCGTTGATATCGTTATACAGCAGCGCGGTGCGCTTGTCGCCGTAGCTTTCATGGAAATAATCGTTATACGCCTTGCATATCATGTGCATCATGTCGGCTGTTGACATATCCTTGACCTGGCGGTTCTTGGTGTAATTTACATTAAAGCTGGTGGATATAAAATATTCGCTGTTTGTGGTGTTAATAGCCTTTGAATTGGTTGTAGCAATCGAGATATGGCTGCTCATCTCCTCCGGCGTTACCAGATCCGGTACGCCCATATAGGATATCGCCCGCTCCATAACTTCATTTGACGCCAGCTCGTACATATTAAATCTGGTTGAATTCGGATTTAGACCGTTTGACGCCTCGCCGTAGTTAAGCGACATCGTAGTGCTTATCGAGTTCCGGCTGTTAAACGCGAAAAAGCCGCACAGCAAAAGAAACGCCGCCAGAGTAAGCAGGATAATCTGACCCTTTCGTCCCCAAAGCAAAAGCAGAACCGTTCTGCTTGGAGACAAGCCGGACTTGCCCGCGCTTTTCTGAAGCTCATCTCTGTCAGACTTTAAGCTGTCTCTTTTTTCGGCAAACCATGTCCAGTACCTGCCAACGTCAAACCTGCCCAAAACACGTTTGGCGCCTGAGGAGAGTTTCCCGAATATCATATATATCACCTTGCTTTTTTAATATACTGAATTAATCCGATTGTCCGGCATCGCTTAGCTGCACACTCGGTATCCCTTTTCTTCGCTTTCGCTTAAGGAACTGCTTTTTCGGCGTGTTCCCTGCCTTCTGAGCCTGTCCGGAGTCGATATGAAGGGCATAACACAGCGGCAGCATACGCAGCACCGTTCCGGTGTAAAAGTAGAACAGCGTGTTATCGGTCAGATATGTAACGAATATATACATCTCGCACAGGAAAAACAGACACACTGTCATTCTGCCGCACATTTGGTTAATGCGGTTGAATTGAAATATCAGAGTGTAGAGTCCCCAGCCGATAAAGCCGAAAAATCCCATTTCTATATACACACGCATAAAATCATTATGTATATCGACCATTTTGTTAAACGCCTTGCTTCCCGACTCCGCCAGTTCAAGCATCATAACGTGGACATATTCAAACCCGTATCCCACATATGACGGAGATATGCGCCAATACTTGTCTATCGCAGCATACAGCACGTTTCGTCCCATAACGTCAACGTTAAGCTGGTCCATTATTTTCATAAACACGTTCGTCTTAAGTGAGATCAGATAGACAAACGCGGCAATTAGCGCAAAATACAGCGCGGATTTCATGACGAACATTTGAGCGCGCGGGCTGAGCTTAAGCAGCACAAAACCCGCGATAAGCATAACGATCAGGCTTGCAAGCGCTATCCTCTTCATACCCAGCAGGAAGAAGAACACCGCCGCGGCTATATTAAGCGCCTTCATCTTTTTTGAACTTATCTTGTCAAAAAAGATGAAGTATATCAGGTAAAACCCATAAGTAAATGTGGCGTCGTGGATCTCCAGCTCCTTCATATATCCTACGGCGTCGCCGCCGCTTGTAAGGAAATGCGTGACCGAGCTTACAATATCGGATACCGCATAGCCCGGAAGCACGACAACCGTTATCAGCGCGTTGCCTATCACCGTGCCCCAAAACATATAATGAATACCCTTTTCGCCGAACAGATACGCGGCAGCAGCCATATTCAGCAGCATGACAAACTGGAACATGATCTTTGATCCGCCGCGCAAGATAAAATCCACAGTCTCAAAGTTCGATATCCATATAAGCGACGAGTACACCAGCACAATAAGGAACCATATGCCGTATACGACAAAAAAACGGAATATGGTGTCAAGGTTGGTAAAGTCGCCGGTTATGAGCAGCACCCCCGCCGCCATGACCACAGTCATAAGCGACAGCGCTTTTCCGGCGCTTCCTTTCCCAAGACCCGCGTCGCAAACCACAGCCATTGCAATAAACAGTATATAGAGCGCCGCAAGGATCAGGGATTTTTGTCTCTGCTTGAGAGTTGACATATAAAACCGCTCCTTGTCCGCCGCAGAACGGGCTATCCAATCTGCCCTAAATCGATATAACCGCCTCGAAATTACGCTTGCAGTTATTATTATCCCTTAACTCAAAAAATCTGTCCGCCCTGCCGCTGTACTCGCTGTCCGCCGCAAACTTATCGCCGGACTTTTTTATAACATAATCCACAACATCGTCCTCTCCGGCAAACACCGGACCAAATCCGTCGCGCCTGTAGTCGAAGTAACCCCGGCTGTAGTGGTTTTCTCTGAACTCCGCCTCGTCAAACTGGTAATACACCAAAGGCTTGCCCATATAGGCAAAGTCGAAAAACACGCTGGAATAGTCGGTTATCAGCATTTCGGAACTCATCAAAAGCTCCTGCACATCGTAGTCCTTAAACGAGGCAATTGTCACTCTCGCACTCTTTGACACGAACTTGTCCAAAAACCTTTGCACTTCAAAATGCGGATAGAACACCAGTTCGCAGTCGTTTTCTTCAAGAAAGTCAAGCAGCCGCGGATTGTTTATCAGGCTCTGGAACCGCCGGTAATATTCGGACTTAGTAAATCCGCCGCGCGCACCGACCTCACATATGTAAACCCTCCACGAGGGCATCAGCAGTATCCTGCCCCGCCGGATCTTGTTTTTGGCGTCCGCCAGCGAGTCATATCTGCAAAGCCCCAAATACTTAACCACATTTTGCGGAAAGCCGAACCTGGCTTTTACTGCCTCATACTCCGGCTTCGCGCCGCAGACGAACAAATCAAGTCTGACCTCAGGATAGAACATCCACTTCATATCCGAAATGATTATTCCGTGCTGCAAAAACACAAGCCTGCCTCTTATAAGACCCATTTTCTGAAACAGCTTGCAGCAAAGTATGTCGGGCGAATATCCGAAAACATGGCTGCTTATCTTATATTCTGCAACGGCGAACAGCAGCCTGTGCTTAAAGCTCCTGTAGTCCACCGCGCCGCCAAGCTCCGCGACCTTATTAAAGTCGGCGGAGTTTTTGTCGATTATATAGTACGCGTTGATCTCCGGGTGATTTTCACGGATGTATTTATAAAACCAATATCCGTTGTCTCTGGCATCGCTGCCGCGCTCCGAAACTATCCACACGTTTCGGTATCCCGGCAGAAATTTCGCAAAAAAGCCAACAGCGTAAAACAAAATCAGATAAAACAGTTCTATGGCATAAACCGGTCCGCGCATAAAAATCTTTTTTATCTTTCGCAATGAAATCACCTCTGACAGCCGCTTTTGCGCACGCAAAAAAATCTGCTTAAAGCATATTATAACACTTTTACAAAAATATTACAAGCGTTAAATCTAAATTATATCATTTTTACAACAATACGACAAAAAATCTTTAATGTCTACAAGAAATTAATTCATTATATATGTCTTCGATTTTCTCGCCGTATTGCTTAAGAGTTATCATTTCACCGCGTTTTTTAAGGCAGTTTCGGGACATTTCGGCACACTTCTCCCGGTCGGAGCAAAGCGCCCGCACAGCGGCAGTCAAAGCGTCCGCGCTGACTTCATTCAGCACGATCCCAGTGGTGCCGTTGTCAACCAGCTCGGGCATACCGCCGAGGGGGGTGCAGATGACCGGAGTTCCCAAAGCCTCAGACTCCAGCACGGACAGCGGGCAGTTTTCGTACCATATGGACGGATAGACCGAGAACCGCGCCTCCGCGATCAGGCGGTCAAGCTCGCCGCCGGTTTTAAAGCCGACGAATTCAACATTGTCTAAGCCTTTGACCGTGTCCTCCATCGGTCCGCCGCCCGCGACCACGAATTTAATATCCGGAAGCCTGCGGCAAGTCTCAACAAAAATGTCCACTCCCTTTTCCTCGGACAGCCTGCCGAAAAACAGAACATAGTCCTTCTTTTCGTACCGCTCCGCAGAGTCCGGCAGCTCTATATAATTATGCACCGCGGCGGTTTTTCCGCGGTACAGGTATTCGCCGCGGCGCTTTTTCTTAAGCAGCATACCCTCAATAAACCGACTTGGGCATATGTATCTGTCAACCTTTTTGTAAGTCCCCAATGCGGAATACAGCCACGCTTCAACGGTCCCGATCACGCTTTTTGCCGTTGAGCCGTGTATGCATCTGCCCTTTACACAGTTGAGTTTTGAGCCGTACAGACACTTCTCGCAGGGCTTTTTGGTGTTTAAATCAAACATAAGGTGGTTGGGGCAGAGCATCTGCAAATCATGAACGGTCTGCACCACAGGTACGCCGTGCTTCTTCGCCTCGTCAATGACCGACGGGGAGAGCTGGAAATTGATGTTGTTAAGGTGGACTATGTCGGGCTTAAACTCATTGATCACCCTGCCGAGCTTCCGCCGCGCCTGAAACGAGTACACTATCCTAAACGGATACAAATACTTTTCGGCGCCGCTTCCGTGGAAGTCCATGTTCTGGGTGTATTCTCCTGCGGTATTACCCACGATATTATTCTCGTCGTACATTCCGAAGTACTCGACCTCGTGTCCCTGTGACTCAAGATAGCCGCCCAGCTTGAACGTGTATGTCTCGGCGCCGCCCTTCGGGTACAGGTATTTGTTTACCAAAAGTATCTTCATAATATCACTTCCGTTTCTCGTAAAGCGCTATGGTCCTTGTCACTATATCCTCCCAATCATAACGCCTGAGAATTTGTTCATAGCAGCCCGTGTCCACATTTTTAAGCGAGCCGCCGATCACCTTTTCAAGCTCCCGTCTGAGGCTCTCGGCGCTGCCGTGCTTAAATGACGGCATATATCCGCCCACGACCTCAAGATTTTCCGGTATGTCGCTGACGAGGCACGGAGTGCGGTAGCTTATGCACTCAAGCAGGCTCATAGCCATACCCTCAATATCGCTGGGCAGAACGTACACCATGCAGTTATCAAACAGCTCATCCAGCATTTCGCCCTGCACAAAGCCGGCAAGGATTATCCTGTCGTCCCGCTCCGCCATCTTTTTTATCTTTTCGACGTACTCGCTGCCCTGAGTCAATCCGCCGGCAATAACAAGCTTCTTGTCGGTCTTTATGTTCCCGAACGCTTCAATCAGATAGTGAAGCCCCTTTTCGGGCACAATTCTTGCAAGGAACAGGATATATCCGTCCCTCTCAAGCCCGAATTTTTCACGGATACGCTTTGGAGGATAGCTCTGCTCCTTCATCTTCATGCCGTTTGGGATAAATCGGGTCTCGCGGTTATAGTGGTCAAGAAAATATTTGCGGTTGTTCTCTGACAGCACGATTATCTCATCGGCAAATTTTACAGCCGCCTTTTCGCCCTGCTTTATGTACCATGTGGAGAACCCGCCCCACTTTGCGCGCTGCCAGTCAAGTCCGTGTATCGTCGCAATGACCCGCCTGCCGAAAAGCTTTGGCAGCCAAATCATGGCGCATGGTCCCTCGGCATGATAGTGCAGGCAGTCGTACCGTCCAAACAGCGCCCTGATACTGGCTAAAACCGAATACACAAAAGCGTTCAGCGCGCTTTGCCTGAACGTGGGTATATTGATTATCCTGACGCCCTTATACTCCTTGGGCAGTTTGGATTGTTCCGAAACTCCTATGTCGCGCCGGTTGAAAGCTTCAACCTCTATTCCGCGCTCCGCCATACGCGCGGCAAGCTCCTCCACCACGATCTCAACGCCGCCCTCCCTTGTGGGGATGCGCTTATGACCTATCATCGCGACCCTGAATTTCCTGTTCCTCATTGCTGAACACCCCGCCTGTTAATTAAGCTTTTTCTTTTAAACCGCTCAAGACGCGGACCCAAAACGTTATATATTTTAACAATATATCTCCACGAGATCTCCTTGAAATACTTAAATTCCTCGGTCCTGCCGAAGAAAATATAATTAACGCACAGGGGAACGAAGCCGGCGACCGCCGCCTTGCAGATAAAATCAAGGTAGAGGTTTCCAAGCACGATCTCGGCGCATATGAATTTTGAGATCAGCATTATAAATCCGCCGGACAGCAGATATATGCCGAACTGAACAAAATATCCCTTGGGACTCATATTGAACCGTTCCGTGTACAACAGGTGTATCTTCAGCACGATCTGTATCGCGTATGTGACGGTAGTGCCGACAAGTATGCCGAGCGTGCCGAACTTTAAGCCGAAAATGATCGATACTATCAAATTTGCGGCGCTGCCGATTATCGAAATGTTCTTGTCCTTTGAGAACAGACCTGAAACCGCCATAAACCGCCACAGCGGGTTTTTGAGAGTTGTGATGAAAAAGTTGCCCGCTATTGCCAAAATCACCAGCAGCCCCATCATCGAATCGGTGCTGTAGGTATATATTTCACCATACATAATTCTTACAAGAGTGGATGAGAGACAGTAGAAGCAGCCCGCGAACAGCGAGCCGAAGAAATAGTTAATAAACGTCATATTCCTCATGACCCTGTCGCACTTTTTGCCGTCGCCGCCCGCCACAAGGTTGCCGACGCTGCCGGCAGTCGCCGCGTCAAGCTGATCGACTATCCTCCTGAGACCCATAACCAGCGTGGAATAGCTGGTGTAAACGCCGACCTCGTATGTGCTTACCAGAACCGAGATCAAAATGTTGTCGGTTGAGTTGGTGATTTTGCCCGAAAGACTTCCCACGAAAATATTTTTTACATCCTTGAAGATGACCCGCCGTTCAACGTTGAGCAGTTCATCTTTCTGCTTGAGATACGGGTACATCTTATCGACCTGACCGGATATTATTATGTTGGTTGCGACAATAAGCAGTATTTCGACTACCAGATAGATTATATAGTTTTTAAATATTACCAGCAAAATAATATTGATGATCTCAACAACTATCTTAACCACGGTGGTCACGACCGAAACCACGTACACCTTCTGATCCGCATTGAGCAGCGAACTCTTGTACGAGAACAGGTACGATGACGCGGTCTGAGTCAGAAACAGCAGAAAAACAAGACGGATATAGTTATCGGATACATCCACCTTGGTAACAATATTCTGAATAAACGGCACAAGACACAGACCCACGCCGAACACCGCGAAGGCGATGTTGCGGTAAGCCGTCTTGTACAGGTTCATCAGTTTGACTATTTTTTTCTCATTCTTTTCGGCGAGCGGTTTATACAGACTGTACACGATCGCCGAACCGACGCCCATCTCCGCCAGAGACAGCATCGCGATCACCTCATTGAACAGTCCGTTAAGGCTGACCGAGAGTATTCCTATTTGACGAACAAGGACTACTCTGATTATGAATGTGAAAGCAACGGTAACAAACTGGGACAAAATTCCGAAAAGCAGATTTTTCGCGCTTTTCTCGCTTCTTGTGTTTCCCGCCATCTGAGCGCTCCTCTTTCGCGTTATAACTCTTTCGCCAAGGCAGTGATCTTGTCATGCTCCGCCTTGAAAATCAAAAACTCTGCCGGTATCTGGTCATATTCTCCGGCACGAGTATAATCAACTATCTTTTGTGCGGAATTCTGAGCCGCCTCAAATCCGAGGTTGCCCGCCAGCCCCTTTATGGTGTGCGCCGCCCGCTCTACCGCAGGATAGTCCTCCGCCTCGACCGCCTTTTCAAGCTCTCCGAAAAGCGGATCCTCAATATAGCTTATCGTGCAGTCCCTGGCGATATCCGGCATACCGACAAAGCGCTCCAGCACCTCTTCTTTGTTAACGTTCAGCTTATCCCAGAATTCATCCATCGTAAGGCTCACAATCCGGCACCTCTCCTTCGGTCTAATATGCGCCCTCGGCGTGTAAAACAGCCGGTATGGTGCGAATGATTATTTTAAAATCGCACCAAAGGCACTGATCGTTTATGTACTCAAGATCCATATCGATCCACTTGGCAAAGCTTATCTTGCTTCTGCCGCCGCACTGCCAGTAGCAGGTCAGTCCGGGGCGAACCTTGAGTCTTTGCATATCATAATCGCTGTACATTTCGACCTCGTTCGGAAGCGGAGGTCTGGGACCGACTATACTCATGTCCCCTTTTAATATGTTTATGAGCTGAGGCAGCTCGTCAATACTGTATTTTCTGATAAATTTCCCGACCCTTGTCACCCTCGGATCGTCATGTATCTTAAACACGGGACCGCTCGCCTCGTTCTTTTCCTGAAGCTCCTTGAGCATCTTTTCTGCGTCAACCACCATGCTTCGGAATTTATACATCTTAAACGGGCAGCCGTCCTTGCCGACACGGGTCTGCATAAAGAACACCGGTCCGCCGTCGCGCTTTATCAGCAGAGCGACGCACAGGAACAGCGGAGAAAGCACAGCAAGAGCCAAAAAAGAGCAACAAATATCAGCAGTCCTTTTCAAAAACAGATAGCCGGGGTTCCTGTTCGGCTGAATGTTTCTAAACTGTTTGTAATGCTCTTTTTTTACAATATTATGCTGCGGGTTGTATGTGCCCCTGTATCGTTTTGCCATCGCTCCTCCTCTTTACTTAAGCTTTTTTATCAAAACTCCGAAAACCGATGTCTCGCTGACCGGACCGAATTCGCGGCTGTCGCGGCTGTTGATCCGGTTGTCCCCCATAACAAATATATATCCGTCCGGTATGACGAGCGGCGAGTCCTTGCTGTAACCCTCCGACGCCAAATTTGTCATATACTCCGAGGCTCCGCCCGCTTCGACATGAGCGTAAGACTCTTCGGCAGCCTCGCCGTTTAAGTAAAGTCTGCCGCTCTGCATATCTATATATACGCTGTCCCCGCCGACCGCGATAACTCTTGATACAGAAGCCTCGCCGTCGCCGCCCGAATGAAACACCACTACATCCCCTCGGTCGATCTCATCAAAAGTGCGGTCTATCAGCCATATTTCGTCGGGACCAACGTTCGGCTCCATACCGGTGCCGGACACGTGCGCAAGCGAGAACATAAACCTGTTGCAAATCACCGTAAAGATTACCGCCGCAATTATTATAAGCGCCGCCGCAAGCAGCACACCGGCAGTCTTGTTCCGACCGGTTCCGCGCTTATGATCTGCATTAGACTGCATAACAATTCCCCCGACAAAACCTGAAAAATTTTACTTATCTTATCTTATTATAGTATATTATTACATAAATGTCAACATAACTTTTAAAATTATAACAACAACAATTAGTAATTTTAACAAAAAAAGACGGACTAAATCCGTCTTTCGCTGTGCAAATATCTTTCGCAAAAGGCTTTTGGGATTGATTAACCAAGCCATCCGTCCTATTCTACGGTACAGGTATAATTTTCCCTTGGATCGCACAACGGTGGAAGGGGTATTGTTTTCACCAAAAACTGTTTGCTATGTTGGACTCGGCATTAATTCAAAGCAAAACAGTTTTTGGTGTCCTATTTTCTAATCTCTAACCCTTAGTCACTCCGTCGGCGGATTGCGACGAGAGAATGCTTTTGCAAAGCAAATAAACAACCGCTTTTAGATCTGAAATATATTATAAACAGTAAACATCTATGCCGGTTTAGTGAACGATCATGTCGCCAACGCCTATAGCAGAACCGCTAAACTGAATTTTCAGCTGGAGTCCGTAGGAGATCGGTATCAAAACCTTTTTGGGGAGGCACTCAGGCTCAAGTTCTATTTCCTTTACAACTCTTCCGTCCACAATAAATGAGACGTATTTTCCTTCACGCTGTTCATAACCGGTGTGACCGATCGTACATTCAATATTTGAATATTTTCCGTTCAGGTTAAAAAGAGCATATCCGTTAGAAGACGCTAAACCGTTGCTGTACTTTTCTCCCGCCATTGAAAAGCTTTGACCTTCGGTTGCTAAATATGTGCCGCAACCACCGTTGTCATACGGCGGGCAGGCTTCCAAAAACGGCGTTCCGTCCGGAACCATATCATCCCAAAGGTAAACGCTCTGTGTCGCTCCGTCCCATGTTACCTGCATATCGGCAAGGCTTGCCGTGCCGCGAACGGGCATATAGGTCGTGCCGTTATATATAAACGGCTCGATAGTGCTGCCGTTCGCGTCCTTTAATTCACACAATACGTTGTCCTTATAAACTTTGATATTGCTGTACTCGACCTCGATCATTTCGCTCGCCTGTTTTGCAAATACTCCGCCGCCCACGACCAGCGTTCCGATAATAAGCCCCGATATCATGCCTTTTAATCTTTCTTTTATTATTGGTTTCATTTTTATGACCCTCCGATATTTTATAATACAGCCGACATTTTTTATCCGAGCGTCATGTTCTCTGCCCACCCTTCGGACTAAAATTTCAAATAAAAAATGTGCAGCCTGAGTCCAAGCTGCACATAAAAACGCGGCTAAGACTTCAATGCTGCCACACATCTGAAGCAAATACAACAAGACATACTGTTTTATTTACGCTTGTCAAAGCCGACATTTTTAGCTTATTACAGCGTAAATAAAACTGTTTATGAAAAAAACAGCTGTCAATGCTATATATTCAGATATGTGGCATTGTCAGTATATCATAATATTCCAAAAAGGTCAATGAAAAAAATTAAAAATACATAAATACCAAAAAGCTGTGAGTGACTTCCATAATTTTAAAATACTTGCGGCGGCGTCAATTTGCTTCATCGCCGCCGCAGACATCACCGAATATAATTTTAATGTAGTCTCTGCGACCGTATAAAATACGATAAACAGAAACAAATTCTTCATTTGCCTGATAAAAGATAATATAATTTCCGCTTACAAGATAGCGAAAATCCGTTTCAATCGCAATTTTAGACGAGAGCCGTGCGCCAATAAACGGCGCGTCTCCAAGCCGTGTATAATCCTGTATAATTCTTTTAACCACATTTTGGGCGGCAGCGGGATTGGACAAATCGTTTTCAATATACTCTTTGATCGCCTGCAAATCAGCCAGAGCGGTCGGCGCAAGTCTGATTTCCGCCATAAATCACGCCTCCAATATACGTTTTGCGTCTTCGGCTGTTATCCAGCCATTTTCCTTGACTGATTTTTCCGCTTCCGCAAGCTTAGACATCAGCTTTAGGGTCGCTCTTGTGTTTTCGTATTCTTCCATTGCCACTATAGCATAACGACCTCTTCCGTTTTTGGTGAGAAACACCGGCGCATCAACTGAAATTTCCCGCAAGACCTCCGTATAATTTCTCAAATCAGATACCGGACGAATATTCGGCATAAAAAACACTCCTTAAAATTTATTGTGTTTATTATAGCATAATTCATCTTAAAATACAACAGCAAATCAAAAAACAATGAAACAAAAATGCGGCACAGCCAAAGCTGCGCCACATTTAAACTCAAAACATCACCGTTTATGCCATCCTTCAAAGTCAGTCTTTATTATTCTAAGGCTTGACCTCAAGGCTGTTGATAAAGCGCTTTATTTTTATTGTGTTTACAAGGCTTATTACAAAAGCAATGAAATATCCCGCGACCGACGCCAGCGCCGAGACCGCGGCAACCGCCGTCTGCCTCTCTCCGAACGATTGGTGCGGAAAAAAGCCGTACAGCAGCCGAAACGCGTTTCCGGCAGGATCAAGCCTGAAGCCGAGATACGCCAGCGCAGCCGACACCGCCGCACATGACAGCAGCGATACGAAGAATTTTGACAGCCGCTCTTTTGCCGCAAAAACCGCGGCGATCACGCCGCAGCCCAGCGGAAAGACCAGCGCTGTCGCAAGCCCCATTCCGTAAAGCGTGATATTAAAATATGTGAAAACCAGCAGAATATATATGTAAACCGCGGTAAACACAGCGCACAGCGCGCCTCTTAGTATTGCCTTCCCCATTTTCTCTCCCGTTTTATTTTACCGCGGCAATTTTTTCGGTCTTGCCGTAGCTTATTTTCATAATGTCTCCGTTTTCAAGCAGCGCGTACGCGGTCCTTTCCTCGCCGGCAAACACCGCCTTAACGCCGCTTAGTCCCGTGTATTCCATGGCGTAATAATGCTCGATCTGAGAATGGCGCCTCGGAGAAATTACGGGGCTGTTTCCCCACATATAAACCCTGCCGCCGCAGAAAGCGGCAAAGCTGTACGCTCCGCAGGACACCGCGTCAATATTCAGCAATGTTCCGCCCTGAAGCTCCATTTCGTCGGTATTGTACACACAGTAGGGCTGCCTGCGCGGTCTGTCGTACCGATAATATCCGTCGATATCGGCAAGCACCGGCATTTCGGGGTCAAGTTCGTGATACATCAGCTCCTCGCCATCGGCAAGCACGCCGATGTACACCGTTCCCCAGACGTATGCGCTTTTGTCATCTCTGACCGCTGCGGCTCCGGTCGGACCCGCATACACCGACTTAAAATACATCAGCTTTTGGACCTGCGTCGGCGTTTTGGAGCTTGTCAGAACGTTCTCGCCCCTGCCCAGCTGACCCTCGCTGTTTTCGCCCCATGTCCAGAGCCTGCCGCCCGAATCGACCGCGGCGGCAAACGCTCCGCCCGCGGCAGCGTCTGAAACACCGGTTATGCTGACCTCGGTCGGGGAAAACGAGTCCTCAGTCGTTCCGTTTCCGAGCTGACCCTTGTCGTTTCTGCCCCATGCGTAAAGCCTTCCGTTTTCAGAAAGCGCAATTCCGAAATAGATACCAGCGCCGATGCGTTTTATATCCCTCAGTCCTTCTATCTTTTGTGCGGCACCGTCCGCCGTCCGGTCTGCGCCGCCAAGCTGCCCGTACTCATTGGAGCTTCCCCATGAGTATACTTCGCCGCCGTCCGTCAGGGCATAGCCCCCGGTCCTGCCGATTGCCACCTGCACGGCGCGGCTCACGCCCGGCACCTGTCCGCCGCCGACATACCACACCGTACCGTCATCTTTGATATAGGCAGCCGTGTCACCGTATACCGAGACTCTAAACATATCAGCAATTTCAGACGGGCTGAAATCATCCGACGCGTCCGCAGCAACGGCTGCCGGAGCGGCGCTGCTCTGCGGCTCAGGGGCCGAAGTGATCTTCACGGTGTAAACCGCCTCATCCCAATAAACATCGCAGCCGAATGTCTCCGATACCGCTCTGAGCGGTATCATGGTCGTCTCAAAACCGTCGGTATACGGCAAAAGCTCCGGAGGCACGTCCAGTACCAGAGTGCGCGCTGCGCCGCTTTCCGTTATTTTCATAACGCCGCTGCCTATGACAAGCTTGATCTCGACCCCGCCGTGTTTTGCCGTGACCGATGAAGCGCCGCCTTCCGCCGGATCAAATTCGTTCCAAACCACCTCGTCGGCTCCCAAAGCGTCAAATATCCTCCGCATCGGCACAAGGGTCCTGCCGTCTTTTATTACCGGTTGGTGAACGCCGCCGAAGTCCACAGCCGCGCCGTCCACGATAACCGAAACGCCGTACTCGTATTCGGCGCTTTCAGCTGCGCTGCACGGCACAGCCGCAAGTAAAAGCAAAGAAAGAACACAAATCATAAATTTCTTCATAAAATCACCTCCGCGGATCCGCATATTTCCGTTCTTATGAAAACAGGGACACGGAATTCAGCGAAATTCTGCGTCCCTGAAAATATTCAATTATTTATTTTGTTTCCGTTCTATTCCGCAGGAGCTTCGGACGCCTTGGCAGCGGACCCGTCCTCACCCTCCGCGTTCTTGTTTGCGAGATACTCGTCCCACTCCTCGCGGCTCTGGGGTCTGAACACCTCATCCACAAGCTCCTGAGTTTCCGGAACGTCCTGAATGTAATACCATACGGAGTCTATATACTCCGCATCGCCGGGAAGCTGGTACGCCGTTATATCGCCAAGATCAATGTCGTCTAATGCGTTAAGGTTTTTGATAACGTCCGTCATGGTAAGGTTCGTGCGGACATTGTTTTCAAATACCTCAAGTATATCACCGAGCTTTGCAAGGTAGGTCGGATTAAGCTTCTGCCTTATAAGCTCCTTTATGAACTGCTGCTGCCAATAGATACGTCCCTCGTCTCCCATAACATACTCTCCGGGAGCGGAGCCGTCGTTATTGTGCCTGAAACGGACAAAATCGTGGGCGTGCTGAGCGTCCAAATGCTGCGGTCCCGCCTCAAGATGAATATGCAGACCCTGGACCGGATCGTCATAATCCATATCGTAAGGAACGTTAAAATCAACGCCGTCTACTGCCGCTATAAGATCCATAAATCCGCTGAAGTCCACGGTCACAAAGTAGTTGACCGGAAGTCCCGTGATGCTCTTGACTTTTTCGATCAGAGAGTCTTCATACCCTTCCGTTGTGCTGAGCTTGGACGGCAGAGTCAGCCATTCCCTGTCGCTGAGCTTCGGGACCGGCGTCGCCTCGCTCTCGTCATGCTTATCTTCAATGACCCGCGAAGTGTCAGCCGCTTCCGCAAAAGCCATTGTTGCGTTTATCTTCTGATACGTGCCGTTGATCACAACTCTTGTGTCACGCGGGATCGACAGAATGCTCACCCTGTCCGAATAATCATCAAGGGACACAAGCATGATCGTATCGCTGCGCACACCGTCAACATCCACGCCTATAACCAGGACGTTTACCATTCCGACATTTTCATCGACCGCGTCGAGGGAGTCGTACTGCGTAACGGTCCCGATTTCCAGACTGTCTATCATCCGCGCGGCAAAGACCCCGCCGTAGCAGGATACAGCCGTCAAAACAATAGCTATTAAAATCGCGATAACCTTAAATCTCTTTGTCATATAAATTTCCTTTATTTTCCGGCACCGGCCGTTATTTTGTAAGACACGCTCAGTCTAAGCTGCGTTTATATAATAATATTCGACACGGACCATGAAAATGCCCGTTTTATTTCGACAAATACAGCTATAATTATATCATAAGACCCGCGCTTGTCAAGGAATACAACATAATTTTAACCTAATATTCACAAAAGGTTCAATAATCCGTTATAACTATACGGTAAACATCTCCGGAAAGCCCCGCCAGCACCGATATATCACCCTTGGTGTACACCGAGTAGTCTCCCGCGCCGAACTCCATAAAGCCCGCTCCGAGCAGCGCGTTGCGGTACGCCTGAGCCGTATCCGCGCTCACGCCGGAATAAAAATACGCCTTGGGAGTACTTGAAACAAAGTCCGGCTCCCTGCCAAACACCGCGGAAAAATCCGGCACGCCGCCGGGCAGACCGGATGCGGACAAAATGTCAGCCCTGCTTTCCGCCTCGTTCCAGCCGACAGTGCAGCCGAGCGTCTCGGACACAGCCCGAAGGGGAACAAACGCGGTATCCTCGGTAAGCTCAGGCGGCGCGTCAAGAATAACGTCAACGCCGTTGACATTCATGACCGGATCTCCGATTTTCATATATATTTCGGTCCCGCCTCTTACTGCGGTTATACCTTGTGCCGCCTCGTCCCATTCGACCTCGCAGCCAAGCTCCTCAAATATCCTGCGCATCGGCACCATTGTCCTGTCATTGGAAATATACGGCTGCACGCTAAACTCCAATGCTGTGCCGTCAATGTATACCGAAACACCGCCGTCAGCCCAAGCCGTGCCGAACATAATCAGACAGGCAAGCAGCGCGGCAGATAAACATCGCCTCATATCAATCAATCTCCGGATCATGCTTAAATTATCACTGTGCTGTCGCTCGGCATACGCCAGTCTCCCCTGGGAGACAGCGTTACCGTTCCCACCTTGGGACCGTCCGGAATACAGGAACGCTTGAACTGGTTGGCATAGAACCGTTTATAGAACACGTCGATCCACTTGCTTATCTCAAACTCGGAAAAACGTCCGTCAAACGCCGACCTTGCCATACGGAATATTTTTGATTTTTCAAATCCGAACCTCAGGAAGTTATAGAGGAAGAAGTCGTGAAGCTCGTAGGGTCCAACCAGATCTTCGGTCACCTGAGATATTGTCCCGTCCTCCGGCGGCAGCAGCTCCGGGCTGACCGGAGTATCCAAAATATCAAGCAGCGTCGCTTTAAGCTCCGGCTCGCTGCTCTGCGCCACGTAGTCCACGAGGTACCGGACCAATGTTTTGGGTATCGAGGCGTTGACCCCGTACATCGACATATGGTCGCCGTTATAGGTCGCCCAGCCCAGCGCAAGCTCGCTCAAATCGCCGGTGCCGACAACAATGCCGCCCGTCTCGCCGGCATAGTCCATAAGCACCTGTGTGCGCTCTCTTGCCTGGGCGTTCTCGTAGGTCGTGTTGTGATTGTTGATATCCGCGCCTATGTCACGCATATGCACGGTAACCGCCTCGCTTATCGGGATCTCGACAAAATTCGCGCCCACGCCCTCAATCAGTTTTTTGGCGTTGTTGTGCGTGCGCTCGGTCGTGCCGAAACACGGCATTGTTATTGCGTTTATACCGTTCTTCGGCAGGTCCAAAAGCTCAAACGCGCGCACCGTGACCAAAAGCGCCAATGTGCTGTCAAGCCCTCCCGAAATTCCTATCGCCGCGCTTTTCGCGCCGATATGCTCAAGCCGCTTGCGCAGACCCTGCGCCTGCATGGTGAATATCAGCTCGCAGCGTTCCCTGAGCCTTGACTTGTCATCCGGCACGAACGGACGCGGGTCGAACCTGCGTTCGAGCTTGGTTTCCTCTTGTTTGAGAGTGAAATATATCCTCTTGTACTCATCGTCATGCAAACAGCGGAACGTACTCATTCTGCGCCGATCAAGAGCAATGCGGTTAATGTCAATGTCCGCATATATTATGCCGTTTTTAAACAGCTCCGACTCGCAGAGCTTTGTTCCGTTTTCATAAATCATGTTATGCCCCGCGAAAACCATATCGGTGGTCGATTCGCCGTCGCCTGCGTCGGCGTACACATAGGCGCACACGCCCTTTGCCGACTGATTGGAGACGATGCCGCGCCGGTAATCCGCCTTTGATATTACCTCGTCGCTGGCGGACAGATTAAGTATGACCGAGGCTCCGTTCAGCACATGACCGCTTGAAGGCGGCGCGGTCACCCACAGATCCTCACATATCTCGACCCCGATCTTCAGGTCGGGTATGTTCTGTGCGCAGAACATCAGCTTGGGTCCCGCGGGGTACTCCCTTCCGTTTATGTTGACCGTTGTGTTCCTGTCAAGCGCCGCAAAATGCCTCGCCTCGTAAAATTCCGAATAGTTCGGTATTGAGCTTTTGGTCACAAATCCCAGTACCTCGCCGCCTTTTATCACCGCGGCGCAGTTATAAAGGCTGCCGTCTATCGGCAGCGGTGTCCCAGCGGCGATAAGGATATCAAGCTCCGCAGCGCGCGCCGCTATATCAAACACCGCGTCTATACTGTTCTTGATCAGCCTGTCCTGCAGGAACAAGTCTCCGCAGGTATAAGCCGTCAGGCAAAGCTCGGGCAGCACGATTATTTTTGCGCCCTGTCCCGCGGCGGTCTTAACGCAGTCATATACCTTGTCCGCATTATATCTGACGTCGCCGACCTTTATGCGCGGGGTTGCCGCGGCGACCTTTATAAATCCGTCCTTCATATCTCGTCTCCTTTCGCATCAACGCTCATTAAATCAGCGATATTATATCCGTCTCTGTATTCTGTAGGAATGACCGCGGCGGTTTCCCCTTCCATTCCGGGCGGCGCTTTTACAAGCATCTCGGTATAATCAGCAGCCGTGGCGGTGTACCGTCCGTCTTCCCGCCTCTGCTCAAGCAGCGCTGTTTCGGGAATATTAAGACGGCTCCTGTAAAACTCTTCCTTCATGCTTTCGGCAAGCTCCAGCATCCTCGCGCTGCGCCGGGTCGAGACTTCATCGCTCACATGGTCGGGCAGCCTTTCGGCAAGAGTGCCGCGCCGCACCGAATACTTAAATATATGCATACGCATGAACCCAATCGATTTGCAGAAGTTGTAAGACTCCTCAAACTCCGCGTCGGTCTCGCCCGGAAAGCCCACCATAAGATCGGTGGTTATCGAAACTCCCGGTATCGCCTTTCTGAGCGCAGCGACCGCGGCGGCATACTCATCCGGCGTGTACCGTCTTTTCATACGCTCAAGCGTTGCTGCGCAGCCGCTCTGGAGCGACATATGAAAGTGGGGGCAGAGATGCTTAAGCTCTTTTGCACGCCCGATAAACTCCGGCGTGATCACAGGCGGCTCGATCGAACCCAGCCGAATTCGCTCTATGCCTTTTATTTTATCCAGTCTTTCGATAACATCTATCAAAGAAATATTTTCAAGGTCCATGCCGTAAGAGCCGATATGTATGCCAGTAAGCACGATCTCTCTATAGCCACGCGCGGCAAGAGCTTCCGCCTCTGCGGCAATGTTCCCGATCGGTCTTGAGCGGACCGGTCCGCGGGCGTACGGGATTATGCAGTAAGCGCAGAAGTTCAGGCAGCCGTCCTCGATTTTTATGTTCGCCCTTATCCTGCTCTGGCTTTTGGTAACGGGAAACTCCTCGTACTCGCGTTCGCTCAGAATATCGCCGACTATGTCGGACTTCCTGCCCTTAAGCGCCGCCTCTGCAAGCTCCGCGATCCTGCTTCTGCCGCTGTTACCGATTATTATGTCCGCTCCGATCTTTCTTACCGCTTCCGGCTCTGTCTGTGAAAAGCAGCCCGTCACAGCTATGACCGCACCGGGGTTCAGCCGTTTTGCGCGGCGGATAGTCTGGCGTGACTTTTTTGCACCCGTACCGGTCACCGTGCAGGTGTTTATGACGCACACATCCGCGGGTCCGTCACCGTCCGCCGCAACTTTAAAGCCCCGGCTCCTGAAAAGCTCCGCCATTGCCTCGCTCTCGTATATATTCGTCTTGCATCCGAGCGTATAAAACCTTACTGTAATATCATTCACATCCTCTCAGATAAGCGCGGCGGCTCAGTCCTCCGTCCTGATCCCTTCGATAAATTCGGCAAGTATGCCTTCCTTAAGTCCGGCAGAAGAGATGATCACTCTGTCCGAGCCGAGCTTTTCGATAAGCTCGATCACAGGAGCCGCTCCGGCGGGAACCGTGTCGGTCCTGCCCCGCTCTATTCCCTCATCGGCGCGCTCCGTCTCGCTCATATCAAGAATTCGCGCATAGGTATCGATGACTGCGTCCGCGTCCATTTCGTGACCGTGCAACGCCGCTCGGTTTACTCCCGGCTCGCCGTTTTCGACCACGGCAAGATTAAATATGCTGCCGCCCATTCCGACGATAGGAAGCCCCTCAGCGTCGTCAAGCCAGTGGATCTTGTCAAGGCAGCTGCTTATATAGCTGTTCATTGCGGACAGGGCTTCCGGAGTTTCGCCCCGGAACAGGAACTGCTCGGTCATGTTGACGGCTCCCACGGGGACACTGGTTCTCGCCAGCGGTTCACGGTCGCTGACCAGAATTATCTCGGTACTCCCGCCGCCGGTATCGACTATCACACAGTCGTCGATCTTAAGAGTGGAAATAACTCCCAAAAAGTCATACTCCGCCTCCTGTTCGCCCTTTATTACCCGTATATTTATCCCGGTCTCGTCCGCAGCTCTGCGTATAAAACCGGCTCGGTTGGCGGCGCCCCTGACCGCGGCGGTAGCCACCGCTATAACGTCTTTTACGCCGTGGCTGTCGATTATTTCCTTAAACTCCTTAAGCGCGTCAATGACCCTGTCCACAGCCTCAGGCTGAAGGTTCCCGTCCGCGGTCATGCCCTCGCTGAGCCTCGCCATTATGCGGCGCCGCTCTAAAAAAGAGTATCCCGCCGCATTTTCGTCAATGTCGGCGATATCCATTCTAACCGAGTTGGAACCCAAATCTATAACCGCTATCTTCATATCGTTTGTCCTCCTAATCAATTGTTTTTCCAGAGCGCGTCATACAAAGGCTTTAATCTGCCCGTGTTGCCCATATCCGGCGGGATTGTCATGAGTATGAACCTCTGCATCCTGTCATCTCCGCAGCTAAGCTCGGCTTTAGCCTGAACCTCTCTTGCGCCCTCGAACATGGACGGCGGATTGACTTTTCCGGAAGTCGTGATAAGCCTGCGCCGCAGGGTCAGCAACTCCTCCAGAGAAAAGTTTTCGCTGATGCTCCACCTGATCTCCACACGCTCTCCGTTCGCCGCGGTATACTCGGACGGCAGATCTGACGTTACGTTATCAAACCCGCTGTTTGACCCCGCAAGGTTCGCCAGCGCCTCGCGTATCGCGACAATGTCCTTATCGTCTGTACACGAAATCCTCAGTTCAGGCGCTCCGCTTCCCGACTCCGCCGAATACAGTCCGACACTGTCGGTCGACTCAGGCGGCGTTTCGGTCCCGTCGATAATGAAGCTCAGCAGCGTTTTGCCCCGGCTCACCGCGTCATATACAATATCGGTCACGTCGATCCTGAGTCCGCCGTCGGTCCCTATGCCGTTAAACGTCCTGACCCCGACACGTTCGCCCTCAGGCTGTGCGCCGAATGTGACGGTCGAGCTGTTCCAGTTGTCGTTTTCCAAATAATACACATTTATTTTCGTGTTTGCCGAGCCGCTGACCGGTCTTAAAAAAATTTCGGCGTTGGTTACCGCACCGAGTATGTTGCGCAAATCAAGCCCGAATTTTAAATATGCCGCCGAGCCGTTGTCCACCGCCAAAATGCCGTTGTTGCGTTCAAGCAGCTCTGAGGCTTTGGCGTCAGGCTCCGCTTTTGAAACATATCCGCTGTCGCTCAAAAATGACTTCTTAAGATTAGTTGTGTCGTTATCGGCGACATCGCCCACCGTGATTTTAAGAAACGGACGCAAGGTCGGGTCCCCGCTTGCGGCTGACGCCAGACGCAGCGGCGAACTGTTGCTGAGGCTCGGACTCAGCTTAAGCGTGATTATCTTGTCATCATCTCCCGCGGTCCCTCTTATGAACTCCGTAAGGTCGATCTCAAGTGCGCTGCCGCCTGAAGCTCCCGACGCTGTGCAAAGGTACCGCTCCTCGCCCGTCGGCTTGCTGTTCCATGTCATATCGTCGTTCCAGCTGTCGTTGTCCAAATAGCTTATGTTAAACGAGCAGTCGGTGTTGTCCGGCGGAAACGCTCCGTTATCTATCACAGCGAGACGCAGCTTGGCGCTGCGCAGATCCGCCCTCTTGACATTGCCGAGGCTCGTCAGGTCGAACTTCATGTACGTGTTCCAGTAGTTTCCCACGATAAGGCTTTCGTTATCCAGCCTGGCGCGGTTTTTGTTGTCCGCACCGCTGTACACAAAAGTCTCGTCTATAGGCGAGAGGCGGATTATGCTGTCCTCGGCAATAACCGGTGCGGCAAAGTAAAAAAGACCGACCGGAACCACGCCCAGCGCAAGCAGCAGCGCAAGGACGCATCCGATTATCTTGCGAACAATGCCGATCTCCAAGCCGAACACCGCCTCCCGTTTTATTTTATCTTACCTCGTCTTTTGCCGCGACAGCATCACGCTGAAGATCTGCGAGTCTTGAGTTAAAATCCGACTTAAGCTCGTCCGCACCGTTTATGTATGCACGGCGCAGGTTCAGCAGTGTGTCGTCGCTTTTAAATTTTTCTATTATAGCGTTTATCCTGCGCGCCATTTGAGAATTTCCGTCGGCAACAGCCACGGAAAAGCTGTGGCGGTCGACGCCCGACTGCCGAACCGCGAACAGCGGGTACTCGGCGGTAAACGCCGCCGCGTCGCGGCTGTCGCAGAACATAACGTCGATATCCCCGCGCAGCATCGCGCCGATAAGTTCGTTTGTACCGCGGTACTCGCCTATATTGGTAAGCCCCAGCTCCGCTGTCAAATACCTGTATGACATTGTTCCGTACACAACCCCCACGCACCTCGCGGAGCTTAAGCTGCCCGTGTCCCTGACATCCTGATTGCTGCCGTTGGTGACGATCGACGAATCAATTGTTATATAACTTTTGGTAAAGTCCGCGATCCTGCGCAGCTCATCGCTTATCTCAACGGCTGACACGACAATATCCGCCATACCGCAGTTCAGCGAGTTAAGCAGCGTGTCCTCGTTCATTGAATAAAACACGGGCTTAAGCCCCATACTGTCCGCGATAAGCATTCCCAAAGCCGGGTCAAAACCCAAAAGCTCTCCGTCCCTGCCCGTATAGACAAACGGCTCGTTTTCGGGCGCAGAAGCAATACGCAGCACCGACATATCCGGCTCGGTCAGCGATTTGCTGTCACTGTCAAAAAGTCCCGCCGGCTCGGCGCAGGCGCAGAGCAGCGTGACGGAAAGTATTAACGCGGCAGCCAGAAAACGCTTCGGGGTCATAAACTGTTCCTCTTTTCGGTTTTAATAAGGCGCACAGAGCCGTCATCATAATCCTATACTCATAATTAACAGCGCTATGTTAAAAAATATAAAGCATGAAAACGCGTCCATTATCGTTGTGATCAGCGGCTGCGCCATAAGCGCGGGGTCAAGCCCCAAAAGCTTTGCCAGAACCGGCAGCAGCGCGCCGAGGCACTGTGCAAGCGCCACAATACCTATGAGGCTGAGTCCTGTGGTTATCGACAAAAACAGCGGATTGTCGCCTCTGTACATAATATATATTCTCGCGCTGTTGACAAGCGCAAGCGTTACGCCGGATATGAGCGCAACGCGCAGCTCGGTAAACAAAATCCTGCCGATATCCCGCGCGCGTATCTCGCCCAACGCAAGACCGCGGATTATCATGGTGGAGCTTTGGGAGCCGCAGTTTCCGCCGGTACCCATAAGCATCGGGATAAATCCCACCAAAATCGGCACCGCGGTGAACGCCGCCTCATAGTTGTTAATTATCGTTCCCGTTACCGTCGCCGACAGCATCAGCAAAAGCAGCCATACAATTCGGTTTTTGGCGTGCTTCCATACGGGTATCTTGAAGTAGTTCTCATCACTGGGGCTTACCGCGCTCATCTTCTGAATATCCTCGGAATGTTCCTCGCGGATAACATCGATAGCGTCGTCGAACGTTACAATTCCGACCAGACGGTTTTCCTTGTCAACTACCGGCAGCGAGATAAAGTCGTACTTATCGAACTTGTTCGCAACGTCCTCTCTGTCCTCGGTGGTCTCAACACTGATTATATTTGTCTCCATTATTGAGCTGACCGGAGTGTTGTAGGGTGAAAGCAGCAGTTCGCGCACCGACACCAAGCCCAGCAGCTTACGGTTGTCCTCTATGACGTAACAGGTATATATCGTCTCCTTGTCAACGCCCGTGCGGCGTATCCGCTCAAAAGCGTCCGACACCGTCATGTCGGGACGCAGGCTGACATACTCGGTCGTCATAATGCTGCCCGCGCTGTCCTTTGGGTACCGCAGTATTTCGTTGATCGTGTTTCTGGTCTCGCGGTCTGTGTGGCGCAGTATACGCTTGACAACATTCGCGGGCATTTCCTCTATAAGGTCAACGGCGTCGTCAACGAAAAGCTCATCTACTACCTCTTTAAGCTCATGCTCGTTAAAGGCGTTGATAAGCAGCTCCTGCTCGTCGCTGTCCATTTCAACGAACGTCTCAGCCGCCAGCTCTTTCGGCAAGATCCTGAACAGTATCGGGATACGGCTGCGTTCGACCTCCTCAAGCAGCAGCGCTATATCCGCAGGCTCCATTGACATGAACAGTTCCCTTATTTCACCGAACTTTCGGTCGTTTAATTTTTCGATTATAACCTCCGGCATATCCTCCGGTCTTATCGTGTCGGTCATAAGGGCACCTTCTTTCTTTTAGCTCTTTTGATTTTGTATGTTATTGTAAAGCCTTTCGATCAAGGCGTTGTATCTGCTCCTGAAAAATCCGGGCTTCTGAGCGGGGATTTGAGGCTCCGCCGGCTCCGGTTCGGCTTTCGGCTTCGGCGCGGGCTTGGGCGCGTCGCGCAAAGCCTTAGCCGCCTTCTTCGCCTCGTTCATAAGCACTTCCTGAGCGTTGACCGAACTCAGCGTATTTTCCTTCATGGAATATTTCCCGTCGCTGCCGAGCACTCTCGCCTGGAGCGTATCGCTCAAACATATTTTTATATAGCGGTGGATTGCATCCTTCACATCCTGAGAGTATATCGGGCATCCGACCTCAACACGGTTATCCATATTCCTTGTCATAATATCAGCCGAGGCGATGAACAGCTTTTCATCCTCGCCTCTGCCAAAGCTGTAGATCCTTGAATGTTCCAAAAATCTGCCCACAATGCTGTATACCCTGATATTTTCGGTCACGCCGGGTATCTGCGGCAGCAGGCAGCAAATTCCGCGGACGAGCATGGTTATATTAACACCCGCGACGCTTGCGTCACGCAGCTTTTTGATTATGTCCTTGTCGGTCACCGAATTGACTTTCATAAATATCTCGCCGTCGCTGCCCTTTTTGATCTCATCATCAATATATCCGATGATTTTGTCCTTCATGGAATTAGGCGCCACCCATAGGTGCTTATACTCGCCGTCAAGGTTTGATATCGATATATTGCTGAAAAACGCGGCTGCGTCCTCGCCTATCTCGCGGTTTTGGGTGATAAGCGAAAAATCGGTGTACTGCTTGGCAGTCTTTTCGTTATAGTTTCCGGTACCGATCTGGGTGATGTATCTGGTCTCGCCGCCGGAATTTTTGGTAATAAGGCAGACCTTGGAATGTACCTTGTAATTTTCAAGCCCGTAGACTATCGTGCAGCCCGCCTGCTCAAGGCGTTCCGACCAGTCGATATTGTTCTGCTCGTCGAACCTTGCGCGCAGCTCGATAAGCACAAGAACGTCCTTGCCGTTCTCCGCCGCGGCGCAGAGATGCTCGATTATCTTGGCGTTTTTCGCCAAGCGGTATATCGTTATCTTTATCGAAACGACCTCCGGATCGTAAGCCGCTCGCTTCAGCATATTAAGGAACGGCTCCATGCTCTCGTATGGATATGACAGCAGCACATCCTCGTCATTATCGCCTGTCATAATATCGCCGCGCGTCAGCTGCGGCTCAAAAGCGGGATAGCACAGATTTTTGGTCTGCTGCTCCGAAAAGCGCGGCTGAAGGTCGAACACATATCCGAGGCTTATGGGCGATTTTGTGACAAAGATCTGGTTGTTGTTTATGTCAAGCTTGCCGCACAGCAGCTTTTTAGTATAATCATCCAGTTCGTCGGCGGTCTCAAGCCTTACGACCGCCAGCCTTCTGCGCTTTTTGAGCAGCTTTTTCATCTTGCTGCGGAAGTCCTCGTTGATCTCATACGCCTCATCGTTGGGGTTTATGTCCGCGTTTCGGGTGGCGCAGATTATATTCTTTTTTGTGACAGTGTACTTGTCAAAAAGCGCGTCAAAGTACATATATATAATATCCTCAATGTGGATATATCGTATTTTGTTCCCCGGCATAAAAAGCACCGGAGGCAGCGTTCCCGGAACCGCGACAAACCCTATGCCCTGAGTTTTTTTGCGCTGGATCTTCGCGATTATGCAGATCTGCTTCGACGCTATAAACGGGAACGGATGATGCTCGTCAAGCAGCTGGGGCGAAAGTATAGGCTCCACGTAGTTGTTAAAGTAGTCGCGCACATACTTGACCTCGTCAGCGGTAAGATCATCGGGGCGCAGGTGGGTTATATCATGTTTTTTGAGCTTGCGGCTCACCGACTCATAGATCTCATCCTTCATTCTGTAAAGCGGGGCAACCGCTTCATAGATCTTAACAAGCTGTTCCTTGGGCGTCATGCCGGTCTTGGTATCTATAGCCTTTTTGTCCGCTATAGACAAGTCAAACAGGCTGCCCACGCGCACCATGAAGAACTCGTCAAGATTGCTGACGAATATCGAGATGAACTTCAGTTTTTCGTAAAGCGGGGTGCTTTTGCTGACCGCCTCCTGAAGTACACGCTCGTTAAACCTGAGCCACGACAGCTCTCGGTTCTGCATATACTTATATTTTGAACTTGAAGAATTTTCGCCCATTTATATCACTCCTCAAATGCGCATACCTTTTCAAATATATTATACCGCGAAACAGCCCCGATTGTAAAGTAAAATATAGATAAAATTTTATAAATTTAGGTTTTTGTTGCAAAATCGGGTATAGGTGTATATAATGAACGTGAGGTGATTATTATGAAAAATATAGGCTTGGTCCTGCAGGGCGGCGGCGCGAGAGGTGCGTATCAGGTGGGAGTCTGGCGCGCCCTTAACGAATTCTGCGTGACTCCGCACATAAACGGAGTGTCCGGCGCGTCGGTGGGGTCGCTGAACGGCGCTATCTTCGCGACCGGCGATTTTGAAGCCGCCCGAAATATCTGGGAAAACATTTCACCCGAACAGGTGTTTAAGAAAAACTCACGGCTTATCGGGAGCATAATTAATGTTCTTGACAAAATCCAGGATGTTACGAAGGACTCCGAGGAAGGCGCGGAAGGCGGCGCACCGCTGTATTTGCTGCCTATAGCGGCGTCGCTGATCGGCAGTCTGAGCGCGCCCGATCAAAATTCCGAAGCAAACGGTCTGCATGACCTGATTCTTAACAGTCTGGATTTTGACGCGCTGCGCAGGTTCCCCGGCAGCGTGTACGCCACGTGCACGCCTCTTGACGTCGCCGAATATCTGAAAACCGGTCCCATTGCGTTTGACCTTACAAAGAAAAACAACTCGGAGATACTTAACATACTTATGGCAAGCTCGGCAATACCGTTTTTGTTTGACAACGTTAATATAGACGGAAAGCGGTACATAGACGGCGGCATAAAATTCTTGGGCGACAACGTTCCGATAGCGCCGCTTTACGATGAGGGATTTAGAAAGTTCATCGTTGTTTATATATCGCTCGGCAAAGACGGGAACGTCCGTGAATTTGCCGACGCCGAAAAATTCCCCGGCGCCGAGATCGTCAACATTATGCCCGGAAAGATCTCGGCTCGGCTCCTGGATAATCCCGCGTCTTTGGTCCTGTTTGAAAAGGACTACGCCAAAGCGCTCATAGAGTGCGGGTACTGCGACGCGGTCGAGAGGCTGTCGCCGATGTGCGAGCAAGGCTACGCCGCTCCGGAATATATGTCTGTTTTCAAGGAGTGCAGGGCGGACAGCGGCAAATTCTTCAGGAAGCGCATAACCGCCGCGCTGCCGCCCAAAGCTTCAAAAACCGTGCTGGAATTTATACAAAAACAGTAAACAATCATACGCTTTAAACCGCATAAAAATAAGACCGTTTGGGGGAACGGTCTTATTAAATTTTTAAATTACATTGAAATACGCAGTTTTTCGATCAGAGCTTCCTGCAAAACAGCCGAAAAGTTAATGTTATTCTTTTCAGCCTCAAAATTAAGCCAACTTGGAATTGTGCAGTTTTTTCTGACGCTCCTCATTTCATTTTTTCTTCTGTATTCGTCAAAGTCAATATCAACAAGCGTTACCATTCCGTTATCGGAATGTACGTCTTCGATCGCTGTTGCTTTAGGTAATTCCTTACCGTCGTCCTGCATATCAATTCCAAGTATTCCAATCAAATCACGCGCCATTTCCATAGCCTCGGCGACTGTTTTTCCCTGCGTATTTGCATCAAAATCGGGGACATACACAACAATATATTCTTTTCCCTTTGACAAAATAATAGGATATGCTTCCTTCATAAAAATACCTCCTGATATTATTTACCGGCAGCTGGGTCATTTCAATCCCCGCCGCCGAATTATTATCCTTGCAAGCTCTTCGTCAGTTTCTTTATGCCGCACAACAGCCTCGGTTTCCCCATCTTTTTCATAAACATCATGATTTCCGCCATGCCGCTTAAATTTCCAACCGTTTTTTTCCAAAAGTTTTATAAGATCTCTCGTCTTCATTTTTGCCTCCTTACAAAATATTATACGCATTTTATGCGTGTTTGTCAAGAGGTTATAATATTATGTCTTATTTCTGTACGCTAAAAATTCGGCGTATGATTTTAGGGTCTCTTTATCTTCAATCGAGAGACCCGCAGGCAGCTTTAAATAATCCGCATCGGGGTCGAATGTCCCGGTGTACGGCGTGAGACCGAGCAAATAGTCGACCGACACACCGAAATACACAGCCGCCGCGGCTTTTATCACATCGGGCGGCTCGCTCTTGTCCCGCTCGTAAGATGAGATCGAATGTTTGTTTATCCTGAGAATTTCCGCCAGCTGATCCTGCGTCAGCCCCGCGTCCTTCCGAAGCTCCGAAAGTCTCTCGCCTATCATATCATCACACTCCCGATATTATTATGAGATAATTATAGAATATAAATCTATTTTTTAATAAATTATTGACAAATTAGTCATTTTACTGTAATATAGTAGAATAATATTCGATTTACCACTTGATATTACGATTATTATTCAACAAAAATATTATTTACAATATCAAGCAGTTGTGGTATAATAAACTCACCACACAAATTGAATAATATTTAACTAACCGAAAGTGCGTATTTTTGTCTTTCCAGATAAAAATGCGGCTCTGTTTTCGCGTACTTGAGGTTAGTTAAGCGAAATCAATTTGTGTGGTAGCAATCGGAGTTGAGCATTTTTTGTGCGGCGCTCCATTGCGCCGCACTTTTTAATTGAAAAAAATAAAAAATATAATAATTTGGAGGTATTTACATTGAGAAGGATCTTATGTTTAAACCTGGTATTAACGATAATTTGTTCGGTTATCTTTATTCCGACCGCTGCAAATGCCGCAGAAACCGACGTTCTGAGTTATGAGAATTACGGTGATCATATTGAGATAACCGACTGTGACAGTTCCGCAACATATGTTGAAATTCCCGCCGAAATAGACGGTCTTCCGGTAACAAGCATTGGCGATAGAGCGTTTTACAATTGCGAAAACTTAACAAGCATAGACATACCAAACAGCGTGACAAGTATTGGCGAGAGTGCATTTTACTATTGCCGCAGCTTAACAAGCATAGACATACCAAACAGCGTGACAAGCATTGGCGATGGGGCGT
Source organism: uncultured Monoglobus sp. (assembly GCA_947624495.1). Taxonomy (GTDB): domain Bacteria; phylum Bacillota; class Clostridia; order Monoglobales; family Monoglobaceae; genus Monoglobus. Next base: position 40,047 of record CANQKP010000001.1, read on the forward strand.
TTTCTTATTGCGACAGCTTAACAAGCATAGACATACCAAGCAGCGTGGCAAGCATTGGTGAGATGGCATTTTTCGGGTGCGGCAAACTTAATATAACTGTTTCGCCGCAGAATAATTATTATTCCTCGATTGACGGAGTGCTGTTTAACAAAGATAAAACGGAGATAATACAATATGCTAAGGATATTATTCAACCGGAATATATAATTCCAAGCAGTGTGACAAGCATTGACGATGCTGCATTTTCCCATTGCTACGGATTAACAAGCATAACAATATCGGACAGTGTGACAAGCATTGGGAGTTCGGCGTTTTACTATTGCTACGGATTAACAAGCATAACAATACCGGGCAGTGTGACAAGTATTGGCGATGGGGCATTTAATAGTTGCTTCAGCTTAACAAGCATAGAAATACCATACGGCGTGACAAGCATTGGTGATTCAGCATTTTACGGTTGCGGAAGCTTAACAAACATAACAATACCAAGCAGTGTGACAAGTATTGGCAATGGGGCATTTGCCGAGTGCAAAAGATTAACAAGCATAGACATACCATACGGCGTGACAAGCATTGGCGATCAGGCATTTGCCGGTTGCGAAAACTTAACAAGCATAGACATACCATACGGCGTGACAAGCATTGGTGAGATGACATTTTCCGGGTGCGGAAGCTTAACAAGCATAGACATACCAAACAGCGTGACAAGTATTGGCAATAGGGCATTTTCCGGGTGCGGCAAACTTAATATAACTGTATCGCCGCAGAATAATTATTATTCCTCGATTGACGGAGTGCTGTTTAACAAAGATAAAACGGAGATAATACAATACGCTAAGGATATTATTCAGCAGGAATATGTGATTCCAAGCAGTGTGACAAGCATTGGCGAGAGGGCGTTTTACTATTGCGACAGCTTAACAAGCATAGACATACCATACGGCGTGACAAGCATTGGCAATGCGGCATTTTCCGATTGCTCGAACTTAGCAAGCATTAATATACCATACGGCGTGACAAGCATTGGCGAGAGGGCGTTTTACTATTGCCGTAGCTTAACAAGTATTAACATACCAAACAGCGTGACAAGCATTGGCGATGGGGCGTTTTACTATTGCCGTAGCTTAACAAGCATAGACATACCATACGGCGTGACAAGCATTGGTGATTCAGCATTTTCCGTTTGCGACAGCTTAACAAGCATAACAATACCGGGCAGTGTGACAAGTATTGGCAATGGGGCATTTGATAGTTGCTTTAACTTAACAAGCATAAACATACCATACAGCGTGACAAGCATTGGCAATGCGGCATTTGCCTTTTGCAAAAGATTAACTGACGTATATTATTTCGGCAGTGAGAAGCAATGGAACAGCATTGTTATAGAAAGCTTCAATGAATACTTGACCGGAGCAGCTATCCACTTTAGTTATAATATGCCGGTGAGTGAAACGGCTGTTCAAAATGATATAATTACCGTAAGCACAAATCTTGAGAACTTGGTTGAGCCGGAGGACAGGCAAAAGTCCGAAGTGTATGTGGTTTTATACGACGAAAACGGCGCGGTTATAGATGCATATTCGGCGGTTTATGACGGAGCGAATATAGAAGGCACGCTTAAAAACGATGCAAAAGCCGACCACATAAAAGTGTTCGTATGGAACAAAGACGGAAGTCTTGCTCCCATAGCCGGTGCCGCAGAATATATAAATCTTGACAAAAATTAATTCTTCCCAATTAATATCCCGTCCCCATTTTTTAATGGGGACATTTTTTTGCGCATAAAAATAAGACCGTTTGGGGGAACGGTCTTATTAAATTAAAAGGGAGGGAGTTATGTTTAAACTCTGTAACAATTCCTTGTTACGCTTATTATTATACCACTTTTATAAAGCGGTGGGTGAATAATCTGTAAAGAAAAAATTAATTATTTATGAATTAATCCGATTAAATTGTCGGGTTTTGACGCATAAATATTAATTTGCTGCTCCCTTTTCGATAGTAATTACGCTGATGTTTCCGGTTTCGGGCGAAAAGATGAACATCTGCGTTACCAGATTTGCCGGGTCGACCTGCGGCGCGCCGTCGCCCACAAGACTGCTGCCCACGTAATCAAAATCGTCACCGTTTTGGGTATAGTATCTCAGCGCGCGGGTCACGGAAGCGTCAACTCCTGTGTTTCCTTCGGCGGACTTTTGGGCGTCGTTGTAATCATCGCCGTAGACCGACACAAACTCGTCCATTGTCGAACCGAGCTTTATGCCGCGCGGCGTTACAAATCTTTCGGGATCATCGGAACCCTCCATGTTGCCGCTCGCCGCCACGATACGGCTCGCGTTCATGTCTTGGTCATACTGGATCGCAATTCCGCTGTAGAACCTGTTGCGCTGAGAATCTATTGTCTTGGGCGGTCCGATAAGGCTTTCGATCTCGTCAATGCTCATGCCTATTCTGATAAGAGCGCCGCTCATGGTATCAACAAATCCCAGGTCCTCGTCGTCAAGCTCGTAACGGTCGTCACCCTCTCTGACATCGACAGACACGTCAACGCCGCCGTCCCCGCGGGCTGTTATATTATCGCCCTCGGCACGGAACTCGTCCGGGACCGTCTCCGCCGCGAACGGAGTCGCCGCTGTGCCGACTGTCTCGCTGTGTTCCTCATCCTTCTTGCTGATGCCGCTGTTTTCCGCAAGCCCGCCGGAGTCGGTTGCCTTTTTGCCGCAGCCGGCAAATATTCCAGCCGCCAGAAGCGCGCTCAGCGCCAAACACATTAACTTCTTTGATTTGATCATTTCAATCTCTCCTTTGTGCGTGTTTATATAGTCGTAATTTTCTGAATGTATTATACAGTATTTTCTGTTTAAAGTTATGTCTTTATTTTAAACAAAATATAAATTTTTGATTACTGAGAGTACTAAGTTCAGCCTCTGTTTTTCAGCCATACCATAAGCACCGCTATGTCCGCCGGACTGACTCCGGAAATACGCGACGCCTGCCCCAGCGACGCGGGTCGGATCTCGCTCAGCTTCTGCCTTGCCTCAAGCCGCAGCCCTTCGATTGAGCCGTAATCGATCCCGTCTGGCATCTTTTTGCTCTCCATTTTCCGGAACTTGTCCGCCTGTTTTTTCTGGCGTTCGATATAGCCCTCGTACTTGACGCTGATCTCCACCTGCTCGCGCACGTCTGCCGGAATATCTTTTCCGCGTTTATCGTCGACCGCCGCCATGCCCTCATATGTGACAAGCGGGCGCTTAAGCAGCTCGTCGCCGCGGACACCGGTCTTTATCCGGGTCGAGCCGACGCTTTCAAGGTAGGCGTTCACTTCATCCGACGGCGGGAACACGGTATTTTTAAGCCGCCGTATCTCGTTCTCCACCATATCCTTTTTTTCAAGGAACTTCCCGTACCGCTCCTCAGAGATAAGTCCTATCTCATAGCCCTTCGGGGTCAGACGCATATCCGCGTTGTCCTGACGGAGCAGCAGACGGTACTCGCTGCGCGACGTCATCATACGGTAAGGCTCGTTTGTTCCCTTTGTTACAAGGTCGTCGATAAGGGTCCCGATATACGCCTCCGAGCGGTCCAAAATGAAAGGCTCTCTGCCGGACAGCTTGAGCGCCGCGTTGATCCCGGCGATAAGCCCCTGCGCCGCCGCTTCCTCGTAGCCCGATGTTCCGTTAAACTGACCCGCGCCGTACAGTCCGCCTATCTGCTTGAATTCCAGCGTGGGATAGAGCTGCAGCGGGTCGGCACAGTCATACTCTATTGCGTAGGCGCTGCGCATCACCTTGGCGTTTTTAAAGCCGGGCAGGGAGTGTATCATATCGATCTGCACTTCTTCGGGCATACTGCTGGAAAAGCCCTGAAGATAGATCTCCTCGGTCGAAAGTCCCATAGGCTCGACGAAAAGCTGGTGCCTTTCCTTGTCTTTAAACCGCACCACCTTGTCCTCGATAGACGGGCAGTACCTTGGACCTATTCCGGTTATGCCGCCGCTGCCGTATATCGGCGAACGGTCTAAGTTTTCGTTTATTATTCTGTGAGTCTCGCTTCCCGTGTAGGTTATATGGCAGGAGATCTTGTTCTCAAGCGTCTTTGAATCGGTCTCAAACGAGAACGGCGTTATCTCCTCATCGCCGAGCTGCTCCTCAAGCTCCGAAAAATCTATGCTGCGGCGGTTGATCCGCGGCGGCGTTCCGGTCTTGAACCTGCGCAGCTTCACGCCGATCCGCTCAAGATTTTTCGAAAGCTCCCGCGCCGGAAAAACGCCGTCGGGTCCGCTCTCTTCCGAGTATTCTCCGATTATGATCCTTGACTTAAGGTATGTGCCGGTGCAGACTATCGCCGCCCGGCAGATAAATTCCGCGCCCGACGCGGTGACTGCCGAGCGGACGCAGCCGTCCCCGCCGAGACGGATATCCACGATCTCGCCCTGACGCAGATCCAGACCCGGCTCAAGCTCCAGCCTGTGCTTCATGTCCGCCTTATATCGCACACGGTCGATCTGCGCGCGCAGGGAATGCACCGCCGGTCCCTTGCCGCGGTTCAGAATTCGGGACTGTATCAGAGAGGCGTCGGCAGCCTTGCCCATTTCACCGCCCAGTGCGTCGATCTCGCGCACAAGATGACCCTTGGCTGTGCCGCCGATGCTTGGGTTGCAGGGCAGGTTTGCCACCGAGTCAAGACTTATGGCGAATATGCAGGTTTTCATTCCGAGACGCGCAGAGGCGAGGGCGGCCTCTATTCCCGCATGACCGCCCCCTATAACTATCACGTCATATTTGTCTTTTGATGTAAACAATTTATCAACTCCGGATATCAGAACAGTCCGACAATTGTGCCGTCGCTGTCTATACTCATGTTATTTGCCGCAGGTACCTTGGGAAGTCCCGGCATTGTCATTACCGCGCCGGTAAGCGCAACCAGAAATCCCGCTCCGCTGGACACTGTTATCTCGCGAATAGTGATCGAGAAGCCTTCGGGTCTGCCCAAAAGATGCGGATCGTCCGAAAGCGAATACTGAGTCTTTGCCATGCAAACGGGCAGTTTGTCGTAGCCCAGCTTGGTGAGGTTTACGATTTGAGTGTTCGCAGCACTTGTGTAATTAACTCCGTCCGCTCCGTAGATCTCGCGCGCAATGATCTCGATCTTCTCCTTGATCGGCAGTGCGGCATTGTAAATCGGGCTGAAGTCCGCAGGCTCGCTTTCGATTGTTTGGATAACCGCCTCTGCAAGCTCTATACCGCCGTCGCCGCCCTTTGCGAACACCTCGCACATTGAGCATTTCACTCCGAGGGACGCGCAGTATTCCTGTATGTAATCAAGCTCCGCGTCAGTGTCGGTGTCAAACCTGTTGATAGCCACAACCACCGGAACTCCGTACTTCTTCATGTTCTCGATATGCTTGCCAAGATTAACGATACCCTCCTTGAGCGCGTCAAGGTTTTCATTCTTGAGCATATCTTTTGAAACTCTGCCGCTGTTGTACTTAAGCGCCTTGGCGGTAGCCACAAGAACGACACAGTCGGGGCTGATGCCCGCGGCGCGGCATTTTATGTCCATAAACTTCTCGGCGCCGAGATCGCTGCCGAAGCCCGCCTCGGTTATGCAGTAGTCCGCCAGCTTAAGTCCCGCTTTGGTGGCGCGGATCGAGTTGCAGCCATGGGCAATGTTGGCAAACGGTCCGCCGTGCATAAGGCAGGGCGTGTTTTCAAGAGTCTGGACCAAATTCGGCTTTAGCGCGTCATGAAGCAGCAGGGTCATCGCGCCGTCCACCTTAAGCTCGCCCGCGGTCACGGGTCCGCCGTCAAGATTGTATCCGACAACAATGCGGCTTATGCGCAGACGCAGGTCGTCAAGATCATCCGCAAGGCAGAGTATAGCCATGATCTCGCTGGCGACTGTTATGTTAAATCCGTCCTGTCTCGGAAAACCGTTTATCTTTCCGCCTAAACCCACGATAACCTCGCGCAGAGCGCGGTCGTTCATATCCATGCACCGTTTCCATGTTATGCGGCGCGCGTCGATATTAAGCTCATTGCCCTGATGAATATGGTTGTCGATTGCCGCCGAAAGCAGATTGTTCGCGGCGGTGATCGCGTGCATATCGCCGGTAAAGTGCAGGTTTATATCCTCCATCGGCACTACCTGAGCATAGCCGCCGCCTGCCGCGCCGCCCTTGATGCCCATTACCGGACCCATTGACGGCTCGCGCAATGCGATGATCGTCTTTTTCCCAAGCTTTGGCATCGCCTCGCCCAAGCCCACGGTCACCGTTGTCTTGCCCTCTCCCGCAGGGGTCGGGTTGATGGCGGTGACCAAGATCAGTTTGCCGTCCGGCTTGTCCTCAAGGGATTTGAGATATTCTTCGCTTATCTTTGCCTTATATTTTCCGTAAAGCTCAATATCGTCCGCAGTCATGCCGAGACCCGCGGCAATGTCGGTTATCGGCAGCATATTCGCGCTTTGAGCAATTTCAATATCCGTTTTCATTATGCTTCCTCCTCTTTGGCAACCTTGGTAAACCACAGTTGTTTTTAGTTATTCCTTATTGAGATGATACCACAGATTGAAGAATATGTAAATCTTTTTTTAAAAAATTTTTTCACCAAACGGCGCTTTCGTCATAATATACAGTGAAAACAGTTTAGGAGGTGCTTTTACATGAACGGATGCTTCGGAGGTAATAACAACGGGTGCCTGTGGATTATCATTCTGATAATTCTCATTTGCTGCTGCTGCGGCGGGGACAACAATAACTGCTGCGGCTAAACCGCGGAATACTTAACAATATGTGTGGCGGTATGCGGCATATTCTTACATATCAAATAGGGCTATGCCTCATACCGCCATGCAACACAAGACTTATCAAAGGAGGTGCGAAGCGTATGTTCGGTAACGGATGCGGCGGAAACAACTGCCTGTGGATAATTATTCTCATAATCCTTATAAGCTGCTGCTGCGGCGATAACAACAACGACAACGGCTGCGGCTGCGGCTGCTGATAAACCCAAAAAGAGAGCGGAAAAACCGCTCTCTTTGATTTTATTTAAATTTAAACCTTGAAGGTTTTATATACATACCGGTTAGAACAGGGACAACGTAGGGACTAGTGATTAGGAACTAGGGACTACGCGATGTAAAACAGTGCGCAAATATTACCCTATCCCCGCGTTCGTTGGGAGGAATAGGCTCCCCTTCATTTATGA
>CANQKP010000002.1 GCA_947624495.1 uncultured Monoglobus sp.
TTCCGCCCGATCTCTCGATCTCAAACAGCGAGTAATCGTCGACGCTGCCGCTTTCCGGCGCCCACAGCTTTATTTCGGCATCCAAGCTGTCTATGTAAAATATCGCGGGCTCGTAATTTTCATCGCGCGTTTTGATGATCGCCGCGCCCTCGTCTGTGCCTTCACGATAAGCGGTAAGTCCCGCTCCGACCTCGTCAAAGTCCTCAAGTCTGCCTACCAGCTTGAAATCACCGCTCTTTTCGCGGCTCATCTCCGAGCCGGAAGTCAAAGTATAGCACTCGCCGTCAAATGAAGCGTCGCCGTTGACCGTCCAGCCTTCCGCCGCCTGCGCGCCGATAACATGAACGGTCTTTATCGGGCTGAAGCTGTATGTGCCGTCGCTCATTTCCGCCTTTGCGGTCAGTATATTATTGCCTGTGGGAAGTCCGCTCAAATTCGCCGTCCACACGCCGTTTATATTCTCGGCCTGCGCCGCGGGAGCGTCGTTGCAGTAAATTTCAACGTCCGTAATGTCTCCGCTGCTTCCTCCGCCGCCCACCGTATACGGTCCGCACAGAGGCTCTATGTCATCCAAGCTGTTCCAGAGGAATACCTTTGTGACCGCGCCTGCCGCCACGGTTCCCACATCAGCGGTGCCGGACGCCTCGTCAACATCAGCGTGCCTGCTGTCGATCAGACTGCCGTTTGCGTCATAAGAAGCCGCGACCGCGACTGCCTTTTCGTACTGAGCCGACGGGTCAACCGTCACAACTCCGTTTTCGTAGGACGTTATCCATGAATTTGAATTGTCCGCTCCGTTTTCCTCCGCCTTTACAGTGATCGTGTCCGCTGCGGTGTAATACTTATCCTCAGCCGAAACCGCAAGACCTGCGGGGGCTTTACCGCCGGCTATGCTTTCCTCTACGAATATCTCAAGCCATGTATAGCCGTCGGGACCGATCTTAAGGCTGTCATACCTGTTTTCCTTGTTAAGCCCCATCGCGTCCTCCCACGCGTCGGCAATACCGTCTTGGTCCCTGTCATAATCCGCGGGGCGCGTCTCGTTTGAGAACACGGGATAGCCGCGTCCGTCATACTCAGCCTCACTGCCCGCAGGAACGCCGTCCAGAGGATCGTCAACAAGACCTATGCTGCCCTTAACGCCGTTGGGAGCGGTTCCGGTCTCCACGTTATCGATAATTCTCTCGTCAACCTTGTCACGCCTTGGGAGATTTGCGCCCGCGTTTTCCAAAACATCGGCGTATGCCGCGTCAGTATCCTCAACGGTTACGGGATACTCCGAATTATACTCCTGATACTGAGCGTCGGGACTGGTTATAACCATATTGGTCGTGTCCGCTATATTATAAAACTTTGTGTCAACATAAACACCGGTGTGAAGATCGTCCTGCCAGTTGTTCTCGTTGACCTTCTGAGCGTTCGCATAGTCCGGATCGTCCGCATCCACATATATCTTGTTGCCGACCGCGTAAACGCTGCCGAGCATATTTGCCTGATGCTTCTGTCCGACGCTCAGCTCAAATATCCTGGCTCTCTTTCCGGGGGACGTCGCCGGACCGGGTTTGTAAATATTATTCTGTATGTATGTCTTTGCGCCGTTCTCGGTGCCGTATCCCGCCTTGTCGCCCCAGTTATATATGATGTTGTTCTTCATATCGACCAAAGTGTCGGAGTCGATATATCCCGCGGTCATCGATACCGACTCGGATGTGCCGACCTTGGGGTTGCGGCTCTTGTGAGTGGCGATCAGGCTGTGATGTACCGACATATTAACGCCGCCCCATATTCCGCCGTAGCCGTGTTCACCCTTATCGTGAACGCTTTGATTGAGCGCCTCGGCGATAATGCTGTACTGAATGGTCACATCCTTGACCGCGTACGCCGAAAGATTTTCGTCGGTACCCCATGACACCGAGCAATGGTCAACTATAACGCCGGTACAGTTGTCCGTGATCTCAAGTCCGTCCTGAGCCCTGGTATCCGAACCGTCAGGCTTCTTGGAGCCGACACGGAAACGCAGGTACCGCATAATTATGTTGTTCGCGCCGACCTTTATATTGTTTGTGCGGAAGCAAATTCCGTCGCCCGGCGCGGTCTGACCCAGGATCGTCATGTTATCGTGTCCGATCGTTACATTTGAGTCAAGATCGATATAACCCGAAACGTCAAACACCACAATTCGGTTGCCCTGAGAGACCGCGTCGCGGAACGAGCCTTCGCCGCTGTCCGCAAGACTTGTTACATGGTATACCTCCGGTTTCTCCGCGCCTCTTGCTCCGGTCGCCCACATACCGCCGCCCTCGGCGCCGGGGAACGCGGCGACGCGGCTTTCAGCCGCGGTATTTCCCGCGGGAGCCGCCAACGCCGGAACGGTAATGCAGCTGAGCATGACCGCCAGCGCGACGAAAACCATACCCGCTTTTTTAAGCATTGTTTTCATATTCATTCTTCCTTTCTGATATTTCGGGCGAAGACCGCCCTTATTTCCACAACTTAACTTTATAAGGGCGGATGATATCCTCCCCAATGCGGCGTGCGGGGAAAAGACGCCCACAACGTCCCGCCTGCGGCGGCAGGTGCAGTGTTTTCCCCTGCGGACGAGCGAACAGCGAACAGATACAAATTCACTGTTCGCTGATCACTAATCGCCGTATTATCTGTTCATCTCGTCCTGCTTGCCGGTCGCCTTGTGGCTTTCGATAACGCTGTTTATCTCGCTCAGGCTGCTGACCGCCATATCGCCCAAAACGGTGTTCTTGACCGATGACATGGCGTTTCCGTACTCAACGACCTTTTGCATATCGTCATGCACTATCATCGCATACAAAGCTCCCGCGAGGTACGCGTCGCCGCTGCCCACACGGTCAACGACCTCAATATTCTCGTATGGCTCCTCCTCATAGAACCTGCCGTCATAATAAATCATTGACGAGAAATTATGTATCTTCGGGCTTATTACCTCGCGCCTTGTGGTTGCAACCACCTTGCAGCCGTACTCGTCGCAGTAGCTCTTCATTATTTCCTCAAGCGTTCCTGTCTTTTGCAGCATACGCCGCGAGGTCTCCTCGGACACGAACAAAATGTCAACATACGGGAATATCGACGTTACAGTCTCGCGGGCGGTCGCCTCGTCCCAAAGCGACGCACGGTAGTTTATGTCAAAAGATATTACCGTACCGTTCTCCTTAAACTTCTTTATTACATCGATAGTCGTTTTGCGCAGCGACTCATTGAGCGCCAGGGTGATGCCGCTGACATGGAAGACCGCGGTCTCGCCAAACACCGATTTGGGAATTTCGTCGATCTTAAGAGTGGTCATCGAGGAATTTGCTCTGTCATACACAACAGACGACTTTCTCGGATACGCTCCCATCTCGTAATAATATATTCCCAAACGCTTTTCGGGAGAATTATCGTAAACGATAAGATCATCGCTTACTCCGCCGTATCTTATCATGTTGCGCACAAAATGACCTATCTTGTTCTCCGGCAGCTTTGTGATAATTCCGGTTTCAATTCCGAGAATAGCGCTGCCGTTCGCAACGTTCAGCTCCGCGCCGCCGGCTTTTTTATCAAACGTATAGCTCTGGGAGATCTTGTCGGTCCCCGGAGGCGACAGTCTGAGCATGACCTCTCCCATTGTCACCAAGTCATATTTTTTGTCCCTTTTTATAAACTTCATAAGGCATTAACCTCCTATCCGCACACAGCGCGTTTTATATTTCAATACCGAAATAATTTTTGGCGTTGTTGAAGCAGATACCCTTAACTATCGTCTCAAGAGTATCCATATCAGCGGGGAACTCGCCTGCTTCCACCCAGCCGCCTAAAATGTTGCACATAATTCTTCTGAAATACTCATGTCTTGTATATGAAAGAAAGCTTCTGGAGTCGGTGAGCATTCCCACAAATTTATTAAGTGCGCCCAGGTTGCCCAGAGCCTTCATCTGCTCGGTCATGCCGTCTCTCTGATCGTTGAACCACCAGCCGGAGCCGAACTGGATCTTGCCCGGAACCTCGCATCCCTGGAAGTTGCCCAGCATTGTGCCGAGAACGTAATTGTCCTTGGGGTTTAAGGTGTAGAGTATGGTCTTTGGCAGCTTGTTCTTCATCTCAAGCGCGTTTAAGAGCTTGGAAAGCGGAGCCGCAATGCAGTAGTCGCTGATAGAATCAAAGCCGGTATCCGCGCCCAGTTTATTAAACATACGCGTGTTGTTGTTGCGCAGAGCGCCGATGTGCAGCTGATAAGCCCAGTTCAGTTCGTGGTACTTCTCGCCCAATTTGATCAATGTGGCGCTCTTGTAAGCGTCAACTTCGAACTGTGTCAGCTTCTCACCCTTCATTGCCTTCTTGAAGATAGCGTCGACCTCAGCCTCGCTGACCTCCTCATAGGGTACGCTGTCAAGAGCATGGTCGGAAACGCGGCTTCCAACCTCGTGGAAGTAATCTATCCTCTTGTATATCGCGCGTATCAGATCCTCATAGCTGTCTATCTCAACGCCTGAAACGTCAGCCAGCTTGCCGATGTACGGCGCGAAGGTGGGCTTGTCGATGTTGATCATGAAGTCGGGTCTGAATGCAGGCAGGACCTTCGCCTTGATATGTCCCTTCTCCTTGATCTTCTTGTGCCACTCAAGATCATCGATCGGGTCGTCCGTTGTGCAGATAACCGCCACGTTTGACTGATTGATGAGCTTCGCGGGACTCATCTGTGTCTCTTTTATTACCTTGTTCGCCTTCTCCCATATCTCATCCGCCGTGTCTGCGCGGCATACGGTGTCAATACCAAAGTATCTCTGAAGCTCTAAATGGGTCCAGTGATAGAGCGGGTTGCCTATGCCGTACTGAAGCGCGGAGCAGAACGCTCTGAACTTCTCCTGGTCGGGAGCGTCGCCGGTCATGTACTTCTCGTCAAGACCGCAGGAGCGCATATAACGCCACTTATAGTGGTCGCCGCCCAAGAAAATTTGTGTAATGTTGTCGAACGGCTTGTCCTCATACATCATCTGAGGAATAAGATGACAGTGGTAGTCAAAAATCGGCATATCGGCCGCAAAGTCATGATACAGCTTTTTCGCGGTATCATTGGTCAGCATAAAGTCCTTGTCCATAAACTTTTTCATAAAAATACCTCCCGGGTTCAACCCTTATAAAATGATTATTTAAATTTCAAAAAATATATTTAATTTTGTAGTATATGCCCGAAAAATTTCGGAAACACTACACCTATTCTTATATATTATACACTATAATAATTCAAGATTGCAAAGGTTTTTTTGTGTAGATTAACTGAAAATTTGGCTAATAAAATTAGAAATAATTGAAATCATTAACAAATATATTAATTTGAACAAATATTCTGTATTATAAGAAAAAACTATTGATTTATTGCCACAAATGTGTTATAATACTTTCAGAACAAATTTGGAGGTGATTTTGTGGGACTGCCTGAAGACAGAGACATTTATATAGAACGTGAGGAAAACAACAAGCCTTATGTCATGAAAAACTCTCATATGCACGATTACTATGAGGTATACTACCTTATGTCCGGCACCAGAAGATACTTTATAAACCATACTCTCTACAATATGGAGCCCGGAGATGTTGTTCTGGTAAACAAGGGCGATCTGCATCTGACGACAATGATCTCATCCGAATATTATTATGAACGCTACCTTATGACTTTCAATGAGAAATTTGTGGAACGCGCCTGTGAAAATATTAACCGCGACCTGTTTATGAACGCCTTTAACGTCAAAAAGGTCCATGTCCCCGTATCAAAACGGTACGCTTTTGAGGCGCTGCTGCACAAACTGAGCGCCGAATGTGAAAAATCCGATGAATATGCCGAGTATTTAGCGCACTCGCATATGGCGGAGATAATGATTTTCCTGGACCGCTGCGCCGGTCACAGCGTAGTGCCGTTTGACGACATAAGCGTTCATGAGGAGCGCATCCAGCAAGTCTGCAAATACATAATAAACTATTATAACCAACCGATCACGCTGGCGGATATTTCAAAAATGGCTTATATGAGCCCTACTTATTTTTCAAAAAAGTTTAAAAAGGTGACCGGCTTCGGATTTAATGAATACCTGAACAACGTCCGGATAAAAATGGCGACAAATATGCTGGTCGAGACCCAGTACTCGGTCACGGAGATCGCACGCTTCTGCGGATATAAGGACAGCAACTACTTCGGCGATGTATTCAAAAAAATAATGGGCGTCTCACCCAGCAAGTACAGAAAGGCAAATTACACGTTTTAAAAACAACAAGAGCGGCAGAGCAAAAGTTCTGCCGCTTATTTTTAACAATACGTTTTAAGCGCTTCCGCATATGTAACCTCATTATCCGGTCGGAACAATCCGTCCTCATAGCCGTTTATAATACCGGCGTCGTGCGCCGCCTTGATATAGCCGGAAGCCCAATACTCTGCCGGAACATCGCTAAATACCGGCTCGTTTGTTTCAGGCACTTCTCCCATTGCCTGGAGCCTGCACACAATCGCCGCCATCTCTGCACGTGTGACGGCGCTTCATCCGCAAATGCGCCAAGCGAACAAAGCATAAGCGCAAGCAATAAAACAAAACATAATTTTTTTCATTCAACACCTCCGTTCATTTTTGCTCCGCTATCGTGTCATAACAGAAAGATTGGGAAGTCCGCACAATCTGGTGCAGTTATGATTTTATAATAGGTCGATATCGGATATCCGTCAACAGCAAAGCGGTTATCCAATATCTTTCATATTAATATTATACACCACTTTTGGTGTATTGTCAATACTAATATTTAATCAATAATATAATTTCCTTGGAGGAAACACAATGAAAACTTATCAGGAGCGCATACGAGAACTGCGTGAAGACAATGACTTAACGCAAAAAGAGGTGGCGAAATATTTGGGAACCACACAGCAAGTATATTCGAGATATGAAAAAGGTATTAACGAAATGCCTGTATTTCATATTATTTCGTTGTGTAAATTTTACAATGTTACATCTGATTACATTTTAGGATTAAGCGATAAAATTAATAAAGGCGGATGATCTCCGCCTCTATTTATCATTATAATGACCTTTACACTGCAGCACTATGATTGTGTCATTATCAACGCAATATACAATTCTATCTTTTTCATTTATCCTGCGGCTCCAATAGCCTTCGCCGTCTTCTTTTAGCGGCTCCGGTTTGCCGATGCCCGAAAAAGGCTGCCTTTGTATTTCCTTAAGCAATGCGTTTATCTTTTTCAGTGTCTTTTTATCCTGCCTCTGCCAGTACAAATATTCTTTCCATGCATCTTCGGCAAATGTAATACTACTCAACTTCCATTGCCTCCAGCTCATCTATGGTTTTTACAACAGTTTTTCCGTCTTTAATTTGCTGCTTGGCTTTATTTATCTGTTCAATATTAGCATCAGAATAAAACGCTTCCGGCGCAGCAACTTCAAACGGAATTTTACGGTCGCGCAAAGCTTTTTTGGCATAAATCATAAAAAACGTGGTTATATTCATACCCATTTCACTGCACATACTGTCCAGTTCTTTTTTCATGTCATCATCAAGACGAATACTTACTGTAGTCATATAATTCACCTCTATTTGCTTCAGATTGCTTCAAATTGCATCAATTTAATGTAATTATATCACAAATAGCTATAAAATGCAAGCTTTTTTAAGCGAAATTTATGAACTGCTGCCGATTTTTTGTATGTAAGGATTGACGTGGACCATACAGTGCTTTACCTTCGGGAAGCTGCGCTCTATGGCTTCATGCACCGACTCGGCTATAGCGTGGGACTCGATCAGTGTTATTTCGCCATCGGCTGAAATTTCCACATCAACATAAATTTTTGAGCCGAACATTCTCGTCATTAGCACGTCAAGGGACTTGACACCATCCTGTAATTTAATGATCTCAGCCATTTCACGTTCGGTTTCCTCATCACAGGATTTGTCAACCATTTTGTCAAGAGCTTCCTTACATATATCATACGCCGCCTTTACGATAAACAGGCATATAATAACGCTTGCAAGCGGATCGCAGATCGGAAATCCCAATCTCGCGCCCAGAATACCGGCGAAGGAGCCGATTGACGACAATGCGTCGCTGCGGTGGTGCCACGCGTCCGCCATAAGAGCGGTGGAATCTATCTTTTTGCCGTAATAGCGTGTGTACCAGAACATCGCTTCTTTGACCGCTATCGACAAAACCGCCGCCGCCAACGCAGCCGCGCCCGGCACAGCCAGGTTCTCGTAATGACCGCCGATTATCTTGCTCAATCCGTCATACCCGACGCCCAAACCCGTTACGAACAGAATTACCGACAGTATAACCGCCGCTATGCACTCCATACGCTCGTGACCGTACGGGTGGTCGTGGTCCGCCTTTTTCGCGGCGGCTCCCGCGCCTATCATTACAATAATAGTGCTGAACACGTCCGATGCGGAATGAATAGCGTCGCTGAGCATTGCACCGGATTTTGCCATAATACCCGCAACGAGTTTCACCGCGGACAGCAGCACATTTATCACAATACTGACGTTTGAGACCCGCATTATTGTTTTTTTGGAGTTTTCCAATATAATACCCCCATTATATATCCAAACGTTTGCGCAAAAGCCGCAAACGTTTGGGTCATCATTTAATATGTATACTGAAAAATTATATTAATATTCCGATTTTTAAATCTCTTATTCCAAATAATCTTTCAGCTTCTTGCTCCGGCTGGGATGACGCAGTTTTCTGAGCGCCTTTGCCTCGATCTGGCGAATTCGCTCACGGGTCACGTCAAACTCCTTGCCGACTTCCTCAAGAGTTCTCGCTCTGCCGTCGTCCAAGCCGAACCTGAGACGCAGCACCTTTTCCTCACGCGGGGTAAGGGTGCTGAGCACATCCACAAGCTGCTCCTTAAGCAGAGTGAACGTCGCGGCATCGGAAGGCGCGGGCGCGTCGTCGTCACGGATGAAGTCGCCCAAATGACTGTCCTCCTCCTCGCCTATCGGAGTTTCAAGCGAGACCGGCTCCTGGGCTATCTTGAGTATCTCGCCCACCTTGTCGACCGGCATATTAAGCTCCTTAGCCACCTCTTCCGGAAGCGGGTCCCTTCCCAGCTCCTGAACAAGCTGTCTTGATACTCTGACCAGCTTGTTTATCGTCTCGACCATATGGACCGGTATTCTTATGGTCCTCGCCTGATCGGCTATTGCTCTTGTTATCGCCTGCCTGATCCACCATGTGGCGTAGGTCGAAAACTTGTAGCCCTTGGTATAATCAAACTTCTCAACTGCCTTGATAAGACCAAGATTGCCTTCCTGGATAAGGTCGAGAAAAAGCATTCCTCTGCCGACGTATCTCTTGGCAATGCTGACCACCAGACGCAGGTTTGCCTCAGCGAGTTTGCGCTTTGCGAGAACATCGCCCTCGCTCATGCGCTTTGCAAGCTCCGCTTCCTCCTCGCCGGAAAGCAGGTTAACTTTTCCGATTTCCTTAAGGTACATACGAACCGGATCGTCAATGCTTACGCCGTCCGGAACGGACATATCCTCAAGCTCTTCTTCCGTGACCTGATCCGCCTCGTCCACGACAGGCTCCGGGTCTATGCTGCCAACGATTTCGATGCCCTGCTTCTCGATGATCTCATAGATGCGGTCCATCTGCTCCGCCTCAAGTTCAAGTTCCTCAAGCTTGTCGGCGACGGTCTTGTATTCCAGCATACCGAGCTTCTTGCCCTCGTCCAGCAGCCCCTGAATTATCTGCGCTTTTTTCTTCGCAATGTTTATCTCGGCTACTTTCGCTTCGGCATTCTTCTTGTTTGCTTCTTCGTTACTGCTCATTTAAACCTACCTCCAGTCACAGCTTTCTCTCTTTTTTCTTCTCGAATAACCTGTAAAGCTCCGCGTCATCACCCGACTGGTCCGCCTTAATGCGGAGCCGCTTTTCTTTTGCGGCGACCAATATCTCAATCGGCTGACTGCTGGCGGCGAGCTTGTCCCTGGTGCTTTTGTCATTAATCAGTATAACAGATACCGCGCCGGCATCCTCCGGCTGGCACCGGCTTATTATATCAGCCGCCTCAGGCATTTTTCCGGATTTGCTAAGCTCAAACATCAACTCGGCAAGCCTTTGATGAACCGGGTCGGACACAAAGTCCGCAGGCTCAATTCCGCTTTTGGCAGCCTTTTTGACCACATTTTCAAAGTCAACATCGCCAAAAATCTTGCCGTCAACGCGATTTATGCCAACATCAATCACCACAGCACCCTTTTTGACAAAGTCCGCCGTGACCACCTCTGCATCGCTCATCAGACTGAGCAGGAACCGCTCCGCCTGCCAGACGCCTCTTCCGCCGCTTTGAGTTCCCTGTCTCCGGTATGTCTCGCGCGTCCTTCTGACCTCGTTGCGCCGCTCCTCCGCCGCGCCGATGGAGCGCTCAGACTCCCTCACAGCCGCCATTAAACCGGATGCGCTTATCTTAAGCTCATCCGCGATTTTGCTTACATAAATCTCGCGCTGCGCCGGATTTTTGACTTTGGCAAGCACCGCCGAAACCTCGCCGGTAAAATCCACCTTATCGTCCACATCGTTTAGGTTATATTTTTCTCTGATTTCGTTTATTTTATACTCAATTAACGGTTCAGCTCTCTCAATAAGTACGCTAAACATATCCGAACCCTTGTTTTTGATGAACTCGTCCGGATCCTTGCCGTTCGTCACGGTCAGCACTCTGACCTTGACTCCGGCGTCAAACAGTATGTCGCCCGCGCGCATCGTCGCCTTTTTGCCCGCCTCGTCGTTGTCGTAGCACAGCACAGCAGACGGAGCGTACCGCTTTACCAGCCGCGCCTGCTCCGGCGTGAACGAGGTTCCGAGCGACGCAACGGCGTTCCCGAAACCGCCCTGATGCAGCGCCACAACATCCATATAGCCCTCCATCAGCAGCAGACGTCCGGACTTGTCGTTTTTCGCAATATTCAGTCCGAACAGGTTGTCCTTCTTTTTAAATATAAGGGTCTCCGGCGTGTTCCAGTATTTCGGGGCGTCGGTCCCGTCCTTTATAATTCTGCCGCCGAAGGCAATAACGTTGCCCCGAACGTCGATTATCGGAAATATGATCCTGCCGTCATAGAACGCGTCATAATAAGTTCCGTTATTCCGGCGGCGTATAAGACCGGCGTCAAACATATCTTCCTCGGAGCATCCCTCGCCCTTCAAGTGATCGATCAGGCTTGTCCAACCCGGCGGCGCGTAGCCGATCCCGAACTTTCTTATCGTCTGATTTGTAATTTCTCTTTTTTTAAGGTACTCAAGACCGGCTCTGCCCTCCGGCTTTGACAAATTATCAAAGTAATACCTTGCCGCCATTGCGTTGATTTTATACAGCCGCTCTTTCTTTTTTGAGAGCATAAGCTGCTTCTGTTTATCACCGCCGCCGCGGGACGCCGGCATTTCCATATGGACCCTGTCGGCGAGATATTTTACCGCGTCCATAAAATCAAGGTTCATCGCCGCCTCGATAAACTGAATGACGCTGCCGCCGGCTCCGCAGCCGAAGCAGTGGAATATCTGCTTATCGGGAGATACCGACAGCGACGGAGACTTCTTGTCGTTGTGCAGCGGACACAGTCCCATCATGTTATTTCCGCTGCGCTTAAGCGTTGTGAAACCGGAAATAATATCAACAATATCGTTTTTCATGACTACCTCGTCAAGAAAACTCTGAAAATCGGAATTTGCCATTACTATTCCCTTCCGTATATTATTTTACCCAGAATTTGGGCACGAACATCTCCTCATATATTTTTACCGCGAACGGGTCGCTCATACCCGCGATATAGTCCGCGGCGACCACATATCTGTCATCGGTGCGGCTGTTCTCACGCGCCTCCCGCGGGATAAGGCTCACATCACCCGAAAACCGCTCGTACAGACTTTCAATAATATACCGCGCCTTATTCTCCTCCGCGGCGATTTCAGGGTCGGGGTTCATGTAAACCCTGTCGAACAAAAATTCCCTCAGCCCCAACATAGCCTCATAGACCGCGGACGTCATTGCAATGTCCTCGCCGCTGCCGTTTATCACCGCTTTTATCATCGTGTCTATTCGAACCGAACGTCTCTCTCCCAAAACCGACACATATTCCTTCGGGATATCGCTCTCGCTGAGTACGCCGCCGCGAACCGCATCGTCAATATCGTGATTTATGTATGCAATTCTGTCCGACAGCGCCACGATCCTGCCCTCAAGCGTCTCCGCTCTGCTGCCGCCCGTATGATTAACAATGCCGTCCCTGACTTCATATGTCAGGTTAAGTCCTTTTCCGTTTTCCAGGACGTCAACCACCCGCAGGCTTTGCTCGTTATGCTTAAAACCATAGGGGCATACCTCGTTTAAAACCCTCTCGCCCATATGTCCGAAAGGAGTGTGTCCCAAATCATGACCGAGCGCTACAGCCTCGGTCAAGTCCTCGTTAAGGCACAGCGATCTGGCAATCGTTCTGGCGATCTGTGCGACTTCCAAAGTATGGGTAAGCCGGGTCCTGTAATGGTCGCCCAGAGGCGACAGAAACACCTGCGTCTTGTGCTTCAGCCTTCTGAACGCCTTGGAATGAGTAATTCTGTCACGGTCGCGCTGGAAGCAGGTGCGAAGTTCGCAAGGCTCCTCTTCGACCTGTCTGCCCTTTGAATTGACGCTCAGCACCGCTCGGTCGGACAGATATTCGCGCTCCCTGTTTTCAATCATTTCTCTGACGCCCATAAAATCACTCCTATGTTTAGTATTCTACAAAAAATGCATTTTTCCTTTTTGTTATCGACAAACAATATTGACAAACCTTCGATTTTATTATAGAATTTGTTATATATTGATTATTATTCGGGAGCCGCGGGGAATATTAATATGATAAATCTAACGCCTCGACTTGAAAAGATAGCCGAACTTGTCGAGAATTCAAAACTTACGGCGGACATAGGCACCGACCATGCGTACCTGCCGGTATCGCTGATTGAGCGCGAAAAGGCGGAGCGCGCGATAGCCTCGGACATAAGACCGGGACCTTTAAGCCGCGCCAAAGACACAGTTACGCGAAGCGGCATGGATGACAGGATCTCGCTCCGCTTGGGTCCGGGGCTTGAGACCCTGACGGAAGACGACAAAGCCGATACTATCATCATTGCCGGCATGGGTGGAGAGATGATCGCGGAAATACTCGAAAAATCAATAAATATTGTAAAATCAGCCGAAAGAATTATCGTCCAGCCCATGTCATCAGCGCCGGAACTGCGCAAATATATATACGGGCGCGGATTTTCGGACATACATGAGCATATAGCAGCCGAGGGGAACAGGCTTTACAATATTATTTCAATGTCACCGGGGAACGAAGCGCATCCTCCGCTTGAGCCGTATGAACTGGTCGCGGGCAGGGATATTATTAAAAGCAGACCGGAGCATTTTGACAAATATATACAAAATCTGACAAAGACGCTCAAGGTCAAGGCGGACGGGCTCAGCCGCGCAGCGTCCGCGGATACCGCGGAAGAACTTAAGCGCACTCTTAAAATAATAAAAAAATTAGAGGAGTTATCATTATGTCGATCACAGTAAAAAAAATCGCGGATCATATTGAAAAGCTGGCGCCCAAAGAGCTGGCGGAACCCTGGGACAACGTGGGTCTTATGGTTGGAGATATGGATAAAAAGGTAAGCACGGTTTATGTTGCTCTTGACGGCACAAGCCGAAATGTTAGGGAGGCTGTTGCTCTTGGAGCGGATATGATAATCACTCACCACCCGCTTATTTTCACATCCATAAACCGTGTGACCGAGCAGGACACCACCGGCAGCGTTATAATAAATCTCATCAAGAATGACATCGCTCTGTACAGCGCCCACACAAACTTCGACCTTGCCGACGGCGGAATGAACGATATACTATGCGACAAACTGGATATTGTGGACACGCGCCACTATTATGACTCCGAGTGTGTGGACGGGAACGGAAAACCTCTGGATAACATCGGAAGGGTCGGCAGGCTCGACACCCCTATCGAAATGGCGGACTATGTGGACTATGTGAGGAACGTTCTGGGCTGCGCGGCGATAAGCTACACAGGCGACCCGTCGGAAGTCATAACCACAGCGGCGGTGTGCAGCGGCAGCGGCGGCGATTTAATATACTGCGCCTACAACGCCGGCGCGGACGTTTATATTACCTCGGAAATAAAGCACCACGAGGCTCAGCTTGCTCTTGAACTCGGAATAAACCTGATCGACGCCGGTCACTTTGAGACCGAAAACATAATACGCGGCTTTATGAAGGACTATCTTAAAGCGGAGTTCCCGGAGCTTAAAATATTAAAATCCACCGCCGAACCTTACAAAAAAAGATAAAAAACTACGCGGCGCGATTTTATCGCGCCACGGCAGACTGTCGAAAAAGTGTTTTAAATATAGCTATAGTAGAGCTGCGAGCTAAAAATAGCTTTGAAACAATCGCCGGACCCGGTTCCGTCATGCCACGCCCGGACGGCAAAGAGGCTATTTTTAGCTCGCATAAACTGTGTATTTTCAGGGGTTTTAGGGGACGAAGTCCCCTAATTCGTTCCACCCTTTGGGTGGAGCGAACCCGCCCGGGTGTGGCGGGCGGAATTGGGCTTTGGCTATTAAATTTTTGAAAAACGAAGTTTTTCTACACGTTGGCGCGGCGCGATTTTATCGCGCCACGTTTTTTTATTTAATTAAGTCCTTTTGGTTTTTTTACTGTTTTGGTCGGTTTATCCAATACGTGCTTTTTGAGCGCGGGGATCTTTTGCTTTATCTCCCGTGCGATAAATCCGGCGTACACATAGGAGCCGTAGCGGTTCTGATGAGTATTGTCGATATCCGCATATTCCTTGTTTTCAATAACGCGGTCATAGTCGCGGTTCCAGCTCATGGGTCTGCCAAGCCGGGCTTCGCCTATGGTCTTGCCGCCGCTGTCCTTGACGGACTGGAGGTACTTGAACTTTTCCTCGCCTGTGTCGTTTATAAACTTCAGCGCTTTTTCAAAAAGCTCAATGACCGGAACATCCTCCTCCCTGCCGACCTGACGCATTGCGCGGACATAGGCGTATTCGCCGAATTTATCGCATCCGCCGTGATTTCCGGGGACCGACGCGATTTTTCCGTTCTTAAAATACCCTCTCGGCACCGGAGTTACAAGCGCTGGATAGGCTCCTTTTTCGCGTATCTTTTTGATGTAATACTTCAAAAACCCCTTATACGTTGCGCCGCAGTCAAATGAATACGGCGGTTTGCCCTCCGGCATTATACTCGGGTAAATTCCGTTTTCGTCCGGTTCGCCCAGAGGCGTGTGGCGAAGTTCCCTCTTTTCCAATCTGGCAGAGTCGTCATCATTGTGGCAGAACTCGATAAGGACGTAATCGCCCCGACCTATCAAATCATAGCAAGGTCCTATGCCGTAAGGAAACATATCCTTTGTAAACCTGCCTGTATCCACAAATCTGCCGTCGTTTAAATAGCTGCGCGTGCTTTTGCCGCCCTCGGCGCACGATATGACCTTTACGTCCGCGTCGAACCAGCATCCCAAATGGTCGCCCCATCCGCCGATAAAATTCTCCTCATCCTTACCGTAGGCTGTGACAATCGAGTCCCCCAGCAAAAAAATATTAAGCATAGTCTCTCCCCTAATTCTCCAAACCTTCTTCGTCTTCTTCATCCGGTTCGGCGGCGGGCTTCGGCGTGGACGCAGCCTTGGACCGCGGCGTGGACTTCGGCTTTGCGTCTGTGTCCTCATCCGTATCTTCACCGCTGCTTTCATCCGCGTCAACGCCCTCCTCGTCATCCCCGGATGACTTCGTTTTCTTCGAGGCGCTCGTTTCCGGCTCGTCAACATCCTTCTCGGCTTTCGGGTCGGCGCTCGGCGAAAGGTCGATAGACTCAGGAGTCTTGTAGCTCTCGGACCTGACATAGAGCTTGTCATCCCTGAAATCCATTATTGCGTGTTCATATGCCGACAAATTTTTATCCACAACAGTGGCTGTAAATTTTGCCTTGTACTCAAAATCCTCAAAACTGCCGAACCAGACCTGAAGCCTGTCCTCTATATAGAACTTCACATCATTGACATTCTCGGCGTCAAACTCGGTGGTGCGCTCCAAAAGACCCACGCTGTCCAAAATTCTGAGAGCGTCCAGCACGGAACTGAACTTTTCCTCATCACCGCTCGCTATTTTTTTGCCCGCGTCGCTTTTGGTTATATTAACACCGACCACAACGGGAGCGCTGTATATAACGGTCCCGCCGTCGGTTCGCTCTATATTGTCGCCGCTTTCCGCATTTAAGCCCGGCTCCTCGGTCGGCTCCGCTGTCTCTTCCGGAGTATCATCCACAAAGAACCGGTTTCCGTCCTCGTCAAACTCATAGTGACCGCCGTTTATGCGGTAAATCGGATCGCCGTCGTCGTCATAACCCCAGATCGTGCCGTCAGCTGTGGATTCGGGGTCGGGCTCGCCGCTATCGTCCTCATCCTCTTTTTCGGCATTGGAATCCGGGCTGCCTGTCGGTTCAGGCTGCTTCTCATGCACCTTGGCGCTCTTGATCTGGTCCGCATCGCTCCCTCCGACAAGCTCCATTACCGTACCGTCCATAGCGGTGACGGCGAGAGTTCCGCCGACCTCAAAATACGCCGCCGGATGCCTCTCGACCACGGTTATTTTTATCGTATCGGGCATAACGCGGCTTATTTCACAGCTTTCAATATAATCAAGACCGCTCACCATATCCTCCTTATCCGACAATGTCGTTAAGAAAATATTGCGTCCGGTCTGTATTCCCGCAGCGTTTTTGATCGTGTCGGCGCTTACCTTGCTGTTGCCCTCGCACACCACGTTTTCCACGTCAAACACCGGAGCCAGCAGGCAAAAGCATACCGAAAGCGCCAGCAGGGCGGCGATCCCCGCGGCGCACAGCGATATGATCCTGCGGCCGCCGTAACTTACGCTGTGTCTGCGTCTGCGTCTTTTTCTGTTGTTGTAATTTCTTTGTTCACGCATGATTTTTCTCCTATGTATATGTAAAATCTTTAGTATATCATTCTTATGTCGGCGCCAAGGCTTTCAAAATCCTCGGTTATATTTCTGTAGCCGCGCTCAATATGAGAAACACCGCGGACGCGGGTATTTCCGTCCGCTATCAGACCGCCTATCACCATTGCCGCCCCGCCGCGCAGGTCGGAGGAGCGTACCTCGGCTCCGCTGAGGCTTTCCTTGCCCCTGACCACCGCCTGACAGATGTTCACATCTATGTCCGCGCCGAGCTTCACCAGTTCCGGCGCGTGGCGAAATCTGTTCTCAAATATCGACTCTATAAATACAGTGGTGCCTTTCGCGACCGTCATCGCCGCCATGAACGCGGGCTGCGCATCGGTTGGAAATCCCGGATAGTACAGCGTTTTTATGGCATTGACGGCGTTTGGTCTGCCGCTCATGGTCAGCACTGCGCCGTCGCCGTCCTTTTCAACAACAGCGCCCATGTCGCGCAGGACCGAGCAGCATACGGAAATGTGGTCAAGGTTCACATTACGGAGCAGAATTCTTCCGCCGCAGGCGGCGGCAGCCGCCATATATGTAAGCGCCGCTATCCGGTCGGGCATAATCTTATACTCGGCGCCTCTTAAGCTGTCGGTCCCGTTTATGACAATCACATCGCTGCCTGCGCCGCTTATATTTGCGCCCATCGCGTTGAGCAAATTTTGCAGATCCACAATTTCAGGCTCTCTTGCGGCATTGCGTATTACAGTCTCGCCCTCGGACTTTGCCATGAGCATCATTATATTCTCTGTTGCGCCCACGCTTGGGCAGAGCAGTGAAACCGGTCCCGGTTTAAGCCTTGAGCGTACCCTGCAACGTATCATTCCGCCTTCCTCTTCGATCTGCACGCCCAGGCGGCGGAACGCCTTAAGGTGCATATCTATCGGTCTTGCCCCGATCTCGCAGCCTCCGGGGTAGCCTATATCGGCCTCGCCGGTTCTGGACAGCAGCGCGCCCATAAACAAGATCGACGAACGCATTTTGTTCATCATTCCGCTGTCGACCGAGCTGCCGAAAACGTTTTCGGCACGTACAGTCACAAGCTCGCCCGCGCGGTCAAACACACATTCCGCGCCGAGGCGTTCAAGTATTTCTATCGTATTTTCAACATCGCTAAGGGCAGGGCAACCGCCCAAACACGAACATCCTCTGTCGCACAACAGACACGCAGTCAGGCATGGCAGAGCCGCGTTCTTGCAGCCCTGAACGGTTGTTTCGCCCGTCAGCCGTCTTCTCCCGTTGATGGATATGCAGCCATCCGTCACAATAATCCCTCCGTTTTCGCAGCTTAATAATTAAGTCTAACCTTTTTTGGTTCCCCTAATTATAATATGCCGCTTTGGAGGGTTGGTGATTGGCGATTATTCGTGCGTCAGACGTTTAACCTCTTTATATATCTCCTCTGTCGCGGTGGCTGTACCCGCTTTTTTTGCGCCGTGCCGCATCGCCTTAAGCTTTTGTTTGTCGTTTACCAGCTCCTCAACAGCTGCGTCCAGAGTATCTTTGTTAAACTCCTTTTCCAATATGACCTTGGCTCCGCCCTCTTTTTCGACCGCTCTGGCGTTGTGTTCCTGATGATTTGCCGCAACGTAGGGCGACGGCACCAAAATCGACGGCTTGCCAAGCGCGGTTATCTCGCTGAGGGTGCTTGCTCCGGCACGGCAGACGATCAGGTCCGCCGCGGACATGACCACGTCCATATTATATATGTACTCGCTGACAACAACATCAGGGTGATCCGCCGGGTCGAACCCATTTTGCTCGAACCTTTCGGTCACCGCCTCGTACTGGTGCAGTTTTCCCGTTCCCATCATTATCTGGTACTTTCCGGTCCTGCCTGCAGAGCTTATCCAGTCTACCACCGTCTTGTTAAAATCTCTCGCTCCGAGACTTCCGCCGAAAAACACGATAAACGGGCGGCTGTCCAGCTTAAGTTCCCGGCGGGCGTTAAATTCCGGAGTCGATAAGATCGAGGGACGCACCGGATTTCCGGTGTAAATGACCCGCCTGGCGGATTTGATATAATCCTCGGTCGGTCTTGCCCCGACCGCGATAGTATCAACGTATTTTGAAAGCACTCTGGTCGTCACTCCCGGATAGGCGTTTGACTCGTGGACCAGCGTTGGGACCTTCAGCTTTGCCGCCGCGTACAGAACCGGACCCGCCACATATCCGCCGGTCCCTATGACTATGTCGGGCTTAAAGCTCTTTATTATTTTTTTGGAGTCCATTATGCTCTTCGGAAGCTCAAAGATGTTTTTAAAATTCTGAAGGTTCATGTTTCTCTCAAAGCCGTGGATCTTTATTAAGGACAGGTCAAAGCCCATTCTCGGAATAAGCTCGGATTCAAGCCCCTCTTTTGTTCCTACAAACTCGATGTCGCACTTTTCTTTTCCGGATATATAATTGGCGATGGCAAGAGCGGGATTGATGTGTCCCGCGGTGCCGCCGCCAGCAAATAAAATTCTCATATATTATAACACCCTCTCCTGTCTGGATACGTTTAGTATCAGTCCGATCTCAGCCATTGTTATCGAAAGAGCGGTTCCTCCGTAGCTGAAGAACGGGAGCGGCATTCCGGTAACAGGGAACGACGCCGAAACAACGCCGATGTTTATAAGCGCCTGGACTCCGATAAGACCGATACAGCCCACCACGATCAGAGCGCCGAGCATATCCGGCGCCTTTTGAGCTATTCTTATCCCTCTGAACACAAGGCATACAAACAGCGCTATTACAACAATTACTCCGACCCAGCCGAGTTCCTCGGCAAGCACCGAGAAGATAAAATCGTTATGAGGTTCGGGCAGAGACATATATTTCTGCCGGCTCTGACCAAAGCCCACCCCGAATATTCCTCCGGAGCCTATCGCATACAGCGACTGTACTATCTGCCAGCCCGAACCCTGCTTGTCGGCAAAAGGATCCAAAAACGCGGTTATACGCAAAAGTCTGTATGGCGACGTGATGACCATAACGATTCCGCCCAAGACCACAGGCACCGCAAGCACGAAAAAGTGCTTTATTTTAGCGCCCGCAGCGAACATCATGAGCATACCCGTGAACACCACAAGAATAGTCGCGCTGAAGTGGGGTTCCAGCATCAAAAGGCAGGCGATAACTCCCATTATACCGAGGCACGGCAAAAAGCCTTTGAAAAAGTTTCCGACCCTGTCGCGATATTCGCTCAAAAATTTTGCCAGCAGCAAAATTGTGGCAAGCTTGGCAATCTCGGAGGGCTGAAAACCGTACAGCCACCTTGTGGCACCATTAACATTGGTACCAACGCCCGGAACCAGCACCAGAACCAGCAAAATAACGCTGAGTACAAACAGTCCGGTGGCAAATCTCGCAATAAGATGATAATCAAAGATCATACAAAGTACCATTGCGACAACACCAAAGGCAAGACCGGTAAGCTGACGTTTTACAAAAAACAGGCTGTCCCCGTCCTGATTGGAATACGCTCTTGAACTGCTGGCGCTGTACAGCATAATAATGCCGAACGCGACCAGGATGATCGTGAACAGCAAAAACTGATAGTCAAAAGCGCCAAACCTTATTTTGGTCCCGCCGACTCTCAGCATATTTTTAACTCTTACTTTTACCTCCGCGGCTTCGGGTACCCTTCCGCCTCTTTGATTATTGTAATAATCCGGCTCGCCGCGGTAGCTTCTTCTGTTATACACCCGTCCGCCGCCGCGGCGCGGGTCGTTTCTCTCAGCCAATAATATCACCTCACAGGACCGATGTCCTTTTTAACCTGACGCTACCCAAGCAGGTACATTACCGCGCAAAGCAGCAGCGTCACAAACGAAAACACACAAACTATCCTAACCTCGCTCCATCCGCACATCTCAAAGTGGTGGTGAATGGGCGACATTTTAAATATACGCTTTCCGGTCAGTTTAAACGACGTAACCTGCATGATAACCGACAGCGTTTCGATAACATATACAAGACCCACTATCAGCAGCGTCAGCGGCTGTCCGAGCAATATTGCAATACCGCAGACCGCACCGCCAAGGAACAGCGAGCCGGTATCGCCCATGAAAATCTTTGCCGGCTTCCAGTTATAGAATAAAAATCCCGCAAGAGCGCCGATCATTACCGCCGCAAACAGCGCCATTGCGCTGTTTCCGACACGCTCGGAAATCAACAGATAAAATATCATGACGACAAGCGTTATCGTGGTCGCCAGTCCGTCCAGACCGTCGGTCAAGTTGACACTGTTCACGGTAGCCAGCATAACGAAAATTATAAACGGTATATACAGCCAGTTCAGATTGAGCGCCGCGTCCGTAAAGGGCAAATCAATTACCGTGCCGGTATCGCCGAAAATCGCTACAAATGCAGCAAATATCAGGGACGCAAGGAATTGAAGGCTGAACTTCTGCGCCGCCGTCAGACCAAGATTACGCTTTTTTATCACCTTTATATAATCGTCAACAAATCCTATCGCGCCAAAAGCGACCGCCAGCAGGAACACAATCAAAAGCTCCGAAAAGCTGCCGCTGAAGCCGCCGGATATAATACCCCAGACACAGGTTATGATCAATGCCGCCGCAGCCGCGGATATGAAAATAAGCCCTCCCATTGTGGGTGTTCCGGACTTGCTCGCGTGCCACGCAGGACCCTCCTCGCGGATCTCCTGACCGAACTTAAGACGTCTGAGCATGGGAATAACCAACATTCCCAAACACAATGACAATACCAGCGCAATTGCGCCGCCTACTATGTAATACATTTATTTCTCTCCAATCAAACATTTCAATAAACGCTTTTATCCGTCATTATTGTAAATTATAAATTAGCAAGAGCGTCGGCGATCTTCTCAAGGTGCATTCCTCTTGAGCCTTTTATCCAGATAACATCGCCGTCTCTTATTATCGAATTCAGCTTCGCGATTGCCGCGGCGTTATCCTCAAACTCATACACATCGCTTGGGTTAAGCCCCGCTTCGATTGCGCCCTTTGCTATATTGCCCGCCATTTCGCCGATCGTGATAAGGCAGTCAATACCCTTTTTCGCGCACATTTTCCCGACGTTTATGTGCGCCCTCTCCGCCGCGTCGCCAAGTTCAAGCATATCCGCAAGGCAGGCGACTTTGCGGGCGTTTCCGCCGCGCTCCGAAGCGGTCAGCGCCAGCACGTCCATACCGGATTCCATTGAATCCGGACAGGCATTGTAGCAGTCGTTTATAACTGTGAAGCGGTCGTACTCGGTTCTGACCTGACGAAGCCCCTCCGGCGCAAAGTCATGCACGCCCTTGATCATGCTCTCGACGCTGATGTTATAGCGGTAACCGACCAGGATAGCCGCAAGCGCGTTATAAATATGGTGCGCGCCCGGCGCGTTGGTTTCAAAGCGGTAGTCCTCGCCGTCAATCTTTACCGTGAACTCGCTTCCGCTGGAATACAGTTTTATATCCGTTGCGACAACATCGCAGGCGGGATTGTTGATGCCGAAATAGAGGGTTTCGTAGTCAATATCGCCGTTCTTTGACCAAAGCAGGTCGTCGTCGCCGTTTAAAATAACGGTTCCGTCAACCGAAAGTCCCTCAAGAATTTCCATTTTTGCTTTTAGGATACCTTCGCGGCTTCCCAGATGCTCGATATGCGATATTCCGATGTTGGTTATAACAGCGGTGTCGGGCTTCACTATCCGAGTCAGCCTTGATATTTCGCCAAAGCCGCTCATACCCATTTCGATAACCGCCGCCTCGTTGTCGTCGGACAGACGGAAAAGTGTAAGCGGAACGCCGACCTCGTTATTATAGTTCCCCTCGGTCTTTAAGGTGTTGTACTCCTGTGCCAAAACCGAGGCAATCATTCCCTTTGTGGAGGTCTTGCCGACGCTGCCGGTTATTCCGACCACCGGAATATTGAAGCGGTCCCTGTAGTACGACGCGATGTCGCGCAGGGCTTTATAAGTATCCTCTACCGCAACTACCGGGAGCGTTCCGAAATCGTCCTCGCTCTTGTTCACCACGCAGCATACCGCGCCGCGCTCGACCGCGCGCCGGACAAACCTGTGTCCGTTGTTGTTCTCGCCGCTCAGAGCGACGAAAACCGCACCTTCCTTTACCTCGCGGTCGTCTCTGACCACGTCTTTAACAATATCGTCCCCGTTGCAGTTCCGGATCTCTCCGCCAACAGCCTGCGCCAGGGTTTTAATGTTCATACATAACTCCATATTACGTCTCCTTAAACGCTGAAAACCGCGCCTTAACAGCCGAGAAGCTTGGTGACTATCTCGCGCTCGTCAAACTTTATGGTGTCGGTTCCCAATATCTGATAAGTCTCATGACCTTTTCCTGCCAATAATATTATATCATTTTTTTCCGCGTGGTCAAGAGCATATTCTATTGCTTCAAATCTGTTTGTTATAGCCACATAATCGCAGTCTGTCTGCTTAACCCCTTCAAGCACCTGCTCGACTATCTTATCCGGGTCCTCGGTTCTCGGATTATCACTGGTAACTACACAGAAATCCGACAGCTCCGCGGCGATCTTTCCCATCTTCGGACGCTTGCCCGCGTCTCTGTCGCCGCCGCAGCCGAACACCGTCACAATCCTGCCCTTGGCAAAGCCGCGGATAGCGCTGATAACGTTATAAAGTCCGTCCGGTGTGTGCGCGTAGTCGATGATCACCGTGTAGTCGGTTCCGGGAGTTTTGACAACCTCTATCCTGCCCTTGACGCCCTCTGCGGTATGGATGCCGTCCACAGAGTCCTTTAACGATATTCCCGCAGCAAGGCAGCAGCCTATCGCGGTCAAGGCGTTATACACCGAAAACCGTCCCGGAATGGGAAGCTCGACCCTGCGCGTCTCTCCGCCAAAGCTCGCGTCAAAAGCAACACCGTCGCCCCGAAGTTCAATATTATCCGCCTTGAGAGAACACTCGCCGTCAATGCCGTAGGTAATGATATTATCGCACTTGGCGTTTTCCAGCAGGAACTTTGACGCGCTGTCGTCTATATTTATAACCCCGTTTTTGCTGATGTTAAAGAGTATGCTCTTCGCGGCAAGATATTCCTCCATTGTTTTATGAAAATCCAGATGATCCTGTGTGATATTGGTAAACGCGCCCACATCATATTCACAGGAAGCAACTCTGTCCAGTGCCAGCGCGTGGGACGAGACTTCCATTACAACGTAGTCCACACTCTCCCGCGCTATGCGGTCAAACAGTTCCATAAGCTCAAGCGACTCCGGAGTTGTGCGGGATGCGGGGATAACAGTATCGCCTATCATGTTCTGGTTGGTTCCGATAAGACCGACCTTCTTGCCCATATGCTCCAGAATTGCCTTGATCAGATATGTTGATGTGGTCTTTCCGTTTGTGCCGGTTATGCCGATAAGACCGAACTTTCTGTAAGGATAGTCGTAGTAAACAGCCGCCATATGCGCCAGCGCCGCTCTTGTGTTTTTAACCACTGCGCACGGCACATCGACCGTGGGCAGGTCATGCTCCGCAACGACAGCGACCGCGCCGTTTTCCACCGCGGACTTGGCAAACTTGTGTCCGTCCATCGCAAACCCCGTTATGCAAACGAACACGTATCCCGGCTTAACTTTACGGGAGTCATACGCTATGCCGCTTATATTCAAGCTGCCGCCCGCCGTTTTCCTGACTTCAACATCCTTCAGCAATTCAGATAATGTCAAAATAACTCACACCCTTTCTGCCGCGGCAGCAGCCGCAGCACAGTTATCTTTATATTCATATAGTTTACGTATTTTTTTAATTTAATATGTTTTAATCGTTTGTCGTCTCCGACTCGTCGTAACGGAAGTTGAGCGATACAACCGTACCCGGCTCGACCATTGTACCCTCGACCGGCGACTGACTTATGCAGGTGGCATTCCTGCCGTATTTGGAAACGCCTTTGATTTTGGCGTTAAGTCCGTTATCCTCAAGGGTCGCGTTCGCCGAAGCGGGAGTTTCGCCGATAACATCAGGCACAGCCACTGACCTTTCAGCCGAAGAACCCTCGGTATAAACAACGACCGTGCTTCCCTGAGTTACCTTGGTATGGGCTTTGGGTATCTGGTCAGTTATCACGTCTCCTCCGCCGCTGGTCTTAATATTAAGACCGCTTTCATCAAGAGCTATGCCCGCGTCCGCCTTGGTCATTCCGGTCACATCCGGAATTTCGACATCTATATATTCTTCCTCGTCAGGGTTATACATAGGCTCAACGCCCAAATACTGGAGCGTCTCGCTTAATATATCGCGCACGACCGGAGCGGCGATCTGACCGCCGTAATATGAGTCGCCATTAGGCTCGTCAAGGATAACAAGACAGAGAACCTGCGGATCGTCCGCCGGAGCAAAGCCGATAAACGATGCGATATGCTTGCCGTTGCCTCTGGGGATCTTTTCGGATGTACCGGTCTTGCCGGCAATTCTGTAACCCGCGAGATACGCGTTCTTTCCGCCGCCCTCTGAAACGACCGACTCAAGTATTTTGCACATCTCTCCGCTGGTCTCCTTGGAAATCACCTGGCGCACCGTTTCCGGCTCGGTATTTTCCACTATGCCCATATCGGAGTTTACTATCTGCTTGACTATATGCGGCTTCATAAGTGTGCCGCCGTTGGCGACCGCGCTGACCGCCGCCGCCATCTGGAGCGGCGTTACGGTTATCGACTGACCGAACGACTCGGTGGCAAGATCCACGTCGCTCATATCAACGCCATAGCCCGTGCCTGCCGCCTCTCCGGGGATCTCTATGCCGGTCTTTTGCAGAAATCCGAACGCTTTAACGCCGGTCACAAATCTCTCCTTGCCTATCTTCTGACCGATCTGGATAAACGCAGGGTTGCAGGAATTCTGCACCGCCATGGCGAAGTCCTGAGTTCCGTGTCCGTTCGTGTTCGCGCACTTGATCGTGCGGTCCGCAACCTGATACGAGCCGCCGCAGGTGAACATATCGGTAAGCGCGCACGCACGCGTGTCAAGAGCAATCGACGCCGTCACCGACTTAAACGTGGAGCCGGGTTCATAGGAGTCGACTACCGCTTTGTTTCGTCTCACGGTCTGCATTACCTCGCCCAACTTTTCGTTATACTCGGTGCCGTCAAGCTTTTCAAGCTCTTCTTCTATATCGGGGAATTTTTCCTTGATAGCATCGGTAATTTCAAACGGCTCATTAAGATTATAGTCCGGTTCGGTACACATTGCGAGGATCTCCGCGGTATTCACATCCATAACTATTGCCGCGGCTCCGTTTGCCACCTTGTTGTCGGCGGCAGCCGCCTCAAGGTTTTTCTGGACATAGCTTTGTATCGTCTCATCAATCGTGAGGACCACGCTGTTGCCGTCCTGTGCCGCAATGTAGTTCTCGTAACCGCTGTTGCCCTCAAGACCGGTGGACTGCTGGGCGGAAACGACCCTGCCCGGCACGCCGCTCAGCTCGTCGTCGTATATGTTCTCTATTCCTTCAAGACCCTGATTGTCAGTTCCGCAAAATCCGATAACCTGAGCCGCGAAATTGTTGTAGGGGTAGTATCTCTTGACATCCTCCGTGAACACGACTCCGTCGAGCGACACAGAGTTCACATACTCTCTCAGTTCGTCGGCGACCGCTTTGTCAACTTTCTTTTTTAACGACTCGTTCTGAATATTCTTTGATATCTTGTCCTTGACCGTCTCCATTTCCATGCCGAGAATATCGGCTATGTCCCGTGACACGCTGTCGAGGCTGAGTTGACGCTTTTCAATCGACCTGCGCACCGCGTCCGGAGTTATGCTTATAGACTCAACCGTGATGTTTGACGCAAGCACCTTGTAATTTCTGTCGTATATGTTGCCGCGCTTGGCACTCACCGTGTTGTCGCTGGTCTGCTGGTCAAGAGCCTCTCTTGAAAGCTCGCTGCCGCGGACGATCTGGATCCAGCCGACCCTCAGGCACAGCGCAAACATAAGGACCGCAAAAGCGCCGGCTATGAACATCAGCCTGCCGCCGGGTCTTTTTCTCTTAACTTTTCCCGCCATAAGTCTTTCCTCCAAAAATCCAACAAGGCGACCTCGCACGGTCGCCGTTCTATGTGGAAAGTCTATTAAAAATTTATCGGTTTTAGAACCGTTTTAACAGACTTATTCTTAATTTCGGCTCATCGGGATGACGACGATTTCACAACCTCATCCTTGGCGCCCATATCAACATAAAATATTTGTGACGAGTCCGGGTTTATCATGCCGAGCTGGTTTTTAGCCACCGACTCAAGATTGCCCAGCTCAATCGAACGGTCTATTCCCGACTGAATACCCTCGTTTGTAACAAGAATTCCGTTGTACTTGTCGGTGAGAGACTCGATCTCTCTGTTCTTCTCAAATATCGCTGTCTGTCTGTATATCATAAACGCACTGAGCAGGAACACGACCGCCACAGCCGCTATTGTCCTGAGGCGCGCCCGCACCTTTTTGCGGTTTGCCATGCGCTGGTCGTGATCTAAAACCCGTCTTTTTACCGTCTGCGGACGGTCATACACCGAAGGCGCATATCCACGCTGTCTTTCCGGCGTTCTTAAGGGCGGGTACTGCGGCGCCGCTCCGTAGCTTCTATTATCAACAGCCGGTCCATAGCTTGTCCTTACCGCTTGGGCACTCCGGTTCCCGTATGTATAGCTGCCGTACCGCGAATTAATATCGTAGCCCGGCGCCGTATTATTTATATAAGAACGGCTTGCCTCATAGCCCCTTGCCGCCGTATTTGTGCGATTGTAGTTCCTTGCCGGCTCGTAGCCGCGGTTGGTCCCATAGCTTCTCATCGGGCGGGTTTGACCGTAGCTGCCGTATCTGCTGTCCATATGAACCGTTCCGGCACGGTATGGCGAAACGCCTCTGCCCGCGCCGCGGTAGTCTTTCTCACGTACAGACGCGGCCTGTCTGTCATAACGCACAGAGCGTCTTTGCTTTACAGCCACTTCCGCCATCTCCTTTCAAAACGGTTAAATAATCTATCATCAAAGCTTTTCCGCCGCTCTCAGCTTGGCGCTGTGAGCGCGGCTGTTGCGGCTGAGTTCATCCCCGCCCGCCGTAACTGGCTTTCGGTTTTTGAGCTTTATCACCGGACTGCCGCCGCACACGCATACCGGAAATTCCTTGGGGCAGGTGCAGCCGGTCTTTAACTCGGCGAACACATTTTTGACTATTCTGTCCTCCAGCGAATGGAATGTTATCACAGCCAGCACGCCGCCGGGTCTTAGGCAGTCCACAAAATCCTTTATCGCCGTGTCCAGCCCCTCAAGCTCGCGGTTCACCTCTATGCGTATCGCCTGAAAGCTGCGCTTCGCGGGATGCTTGTCCCCGTATCTTTTCTTTGGCGGAAACGAGCGCTTTATTATCTCGCTCAGCTCCGCCGTGGTCTCAATCGGCTTTTCCACGCGGCTTTTCAC
The DNA here is from genome assembly GCA_947624495.1 of uncultured Monoglobus sp. Taxonomy (GTDB): domain Bacteria; phylum Bacillota; class Clostridia; order Monoglobales; family Monoglobaceae; genus Monoglobus. Next base: position 28,503 of record CANQKP010000002.1, read on the forward strand.
TATATTCGCCGCGATTTTTGCCGCGTTCTTTTCCTCTCCGTAGGAAAACAGTATTCTGCGCAAATCGCTTTCCGAATACTCGTTGACCACCTTGTAAGCACTCAGGCTGTCGTTTCTGTTCATCCTCATATCAAGCGCGCCGTCACTGTTATAGCTGAAACCCCGCTCCGGATCATCCAGCTGCGGCGACGAAACGCCCAAATCAAGTATAGCTCCGTCTATTTTATCGATTTCAAGATCTTCAAGAATTCTCTTTATATTAAAGAAGTTATCCCGAACAGTTATGACACGGCACTTGTAATCTTTCAGCCGCTTGGCTGCAGCGCTGATCGCCGCGTCATCCCTATCTATTCCGACCAGCGTTCCGCTCCCGCCGAGCCTCTCGCATATCAGAGCCGCGTGTCCGCCGCCTCCGAGAGTGCCGTCAACATACACGCCGCCGGGCTTTACGCCGAGAGCTTCGACGCTTTCGGCAGGCAGCACAGAAATATGATTAAATTCCATACGCGTCCTCTCCGGGATCAAATAAGCTCCTGCTCTTCCATTATCTTCTCAATATTGTCAGCGCTGAAATCCTCATCGTCAAAGTAATTGATCCACTGATCTCTGTTCCAGATCTCAGCGTGCTTGTACGCGCCGATAACCGCGATCTCCTTCCCAAGTCCCAAATACTCACGGAAGCCGGGCGGGATAACGATCCTGCCCTGAGTATCAAGCTCGCACTCCCTTGAGCCTGCCGAGAAGAACCGCAGCTTCTTTCTGTCGCGGATGCTTGACAAAAACTGCTCCCACTCCGCTTTGGGATAGAGGGAAATGCAGTTTATTCCTTTGGCAACGACAAAGGTTTGCCCCAGATCGGCTCTGAAACCCACGGGTACATTCACTCTGAACTTTGCATCAACCGTCTGCATATATTCGCCGATAAGCATCCTTTGTCATCCCCTTTCAAAAATAATCACGCCCTTTTGGGCGCTTCGGGCATTATGGTATTTTAATACATTTCAATACACTTTACCCCACTTCAGTTATATTCTACTACAATTGTTACAATTATGCAAGCGTTTTTTAAAATAAATTTCATATTTTTAAGAAAAGGATAATAAAATCGTAATGGGTCGATGAATTATTTTAAATTCGCTTTTAAAAACAGCATATATTGTGGTTTTTTGTAATATTATATACAATATATGCATATACCCGAATGGCAAAATTTTGGTATTTTTCTTAATTCAATTATATTGGAACAGCTGTATAAAGGAAAAATTTTACAAAAAACATATTGCCTGTTCGGGGACAGAAAATCGCAAAACGAGAAGGAAGGTTTTTTTATATGATGAACTATATTTGGGGCGGGATGATGGCGCTTTCGCTGATCGTGTCGGTTTTTACCGGCAGGGTGGAGCAGACCGCCGCCGCGGCTGTCAGCGGGGCGGGAGAGGCTGTTGACCTGACAGTGTCGCTGCTGGGGATCATGTGCCTTTGGACCGGACTTTCAAAAATCGGCGAGGAAGCCGGTCTGATACGTATGATATCCAAGGCGCTCAGACCTCCTCTCAGATTTTTGTTCCCGAAACTTGATCCGGACTCCAAAGCCTTCGGCAGCGTCGTCATGAACATTGTGGCAAATCTTCTGGGCATGGGAAACGCCGCCACACCTCTCGGAATAAAGGCTGTCAAGCACCTTGACGAGCTGAATCCGCGCAAAGGGACCGCCACCGACGAGATGTGCGCCTTGGTAGTGCTTAACACCGCCTCGCTGCAGCTAATTCCCACAACGCTGATCTCACTTAGGCAGAGCTACGGCGCGGCGAGTCCGGGCGACGTCATTACGCCCATATGGATATGCGAGATATGCGCTCTGACGGTGGGCATTATTATGACAAAGATCTTAAGCAAACGATTTAAGCATTTTTAACATACGGAGGAATAATTTTGGAAGCTGTTTCAATTTACTCGGTACCCTGCTTTATATTCATTTTTCTTATGTCCGGCTTTATTAAAAAAGTCGATGTTTACAGCTGTTTTGTAACGGGAGCAAAATCCGGACTTCAATCCGCATTTAACATTATTCCGTCGCTTATCGGACTTATGGCGGCTATCGCCATGTTCCGCGAAAGCGGATGTCTTGAGCTGCTGACGCGGTTTATATCTCCCCTGACCGATCTTATACATATGCCGGCGGAACTGGTGCCGCTGGGGTTTCTGCGTCCGGTGTCCGGCAGCGCCTCGCTTGCGGTAGTGACCGACATTTTTTCAAATTTCGGTCCCGACTCGGTTCAGGGCAGGATAGCATCGATCATGATGGGTTCCACCGAGACGACATTTTATACGATTGCGGTATATTTCGGCAGCGCCGGTATCAAAAATGTACGCTACACTCTCTTCGCCGCACTTGCCGCCGACCTGACCGGAATAATCATGTCTGTAATACTTGTTCAGTTCTTTGGATTTTAAAAACTTTTAAAAACTAAAAATAATCCGATGCGCCCTTGACTTATTATGCAAAAAATAGTAAAATATATAGAATGTATAAAACACTGTCAAGGAGAGCATATAATGAACAGAAACAAAGAGCTTGCGGAGCTGCTTTTCGGTCACATTACGGAGCAGCCCGAATACTATGAGGAAAAATATCCCGCACGCAGTCTGCCGGAGGGCGCTCCGGTCACCCGTATAGGTCCCAGCCCGACCGGATTTGTGCATCTGGGCAATTTGTATAACGCAATAATCGGCGAACGTCTGGCGCACCAAAACGGCGGCACCTTCTTTCTCCGGGTCGAGGACACCGACGCCAAGCGCGAGGTCGAGGGCGCGGTCGAACTGGTTATTTCGGCAATGGACTTCTTCGGCATTCATTTTGACGAGGGCGCGACCGCGGACGGCGACAGCGGAAGCTACGGTCCGTACCGCCAGCGGCTGCGCAAGGATATATATCAGTGCTACGCAAAACGGCTGGTCGAGAGAGGTATGGCGTATCCCTGCTTCTGCTCCGAGCAGGAACTGGCGGATATGCGCGAAAAGCAGATCGCCGGAAAGCTGAACTTCGGATATTACGGAAAGTGGGCTAAATGCCGCGACCTTTCGTTTGATGAGATAAAAGCAAAAATCGAGGCGGGCGAGCCGTATGTTTTAAGGTTCCGCTCAAACGGGGACGAGAAAAACCATGTGGAGGTGTTCGACGGCATTCGCGGCACTCTTAATGTGTCCGAAAACTATCAGGACTTCGTGCTGCTAAAATCGGACGGAATACCGACCTACCACTTCGCCCATGTTATTGACGACCACCTGATGCGGACGACCCATGTGGTACGCGGCGAGGAATGGCTGGCGACGCTGCCTATCCATGTTCAGCTGTTTGACACGCTTGGGTTTAAGAGACCGGTATACTGCCACACAGCGGTCCTGATGAAGATGGACGGCGGCACCAAACGCAAGCTGTCAAAGCGCAAGGACCCGGAGCTGGGTCTTGAATATTACCGCAGCGAGGGCTACGCTCCCAAAGCGGTGTGGGAATACCTGATGACAGTACTAAACTCCAACTTTGAGGAGTGGAGAAACGAGAACCCCGACGCCCCGATCGATGAATTTAAATTCACGCTTGAAAAAATGAGCAATTCGGGAGCGCTTTTTGACATAATGAAATTTGAGGATGTAAGCCGCGAGGTTTTGCTGCGGACGCCTGCAAGCGAGATATACGACGAGTTTTCAAAGTGGCTCCGCGAGTATGATCCGGAGTTTTATGAGATATTCACCCGCGACCGGGAATATTCCGAAAAAATACTGGACGTCGGACGCAGCGGGAACAGACCCCGCAAGGATCTGACAAGCTGGAAGCAGGCGCGGCAGTTCCTTTCATTCTACTTCCCGGAGACATTTAAAATTGAGGATGAGTATCCTGAGCGGGTATCCGCCGAGGACAGGCAGGAGATATTTAAACGCTATCTTGAGACCTTTGATTTCGACGACGACAGCTCCGAATGGTTCCAGAAAATCAGAGACATTACCGCCGATATGGGATATGCGGTCAAACCGAAGGATTTTAAGAAAAATCCGGATATGTACAAGGGCAGCGTAAGCGACGTCAGCTCGGTCATCAGGGTCGCGCTGACCGGACGGACAAACTCTCCTGATCTGTGGGAGATCTGCCATATTATCGGCGAGGATGAGATGAGAGCAAGGATAGAGCGCGCGTAGCGCAAGGAGGTTATATGGGTAAGCGGGACAAGAAAAATCAGAACAACGAGCAGTTCAGACCCAAAAAAGTAAGTATATTCGACCTGCCGAGACCGGAATTCCCAAAGCGGGCGGTCGTTACCGGCGGAATGCCATACGGCAACAAACAGCTGCACTTTGGTCACGTGGGCGGAGTTTTTGTTCAGGCGGACTGTCTGGCAAGGTTCCTGCGCGACAGAATAGGCAAAGACAATGTTATATTCGTATCCGGCACCGACTGCTACGGCTCCCCGATCGTGGAGAGCTACCGCAAGCTGGTTGAAGCGGGAGAATTTGACGGCAGTAGCGAGGACTTTGTGCGCGGGAACCACGAGAGCCAAAAGGAGACTCTTGACAAATATAAGATCAGCCTTAATCTTTTCGGCGCGTCGGGTCTCGGCGAGGCGAAAGATATCCATGCCGAGTTAAGCAAAGAGCTTATGGAGGACTGGTACAAAAACGGACATCTTGAGAAAATGGTAACCTCACAGTTTTATGACGCCAAGGCGGGACAGTTCCTAAACGGCAGACAGGTCGTGGGCAAGTGTCCGGTGGACAAGTGTCAGAGCGACAAGGCTTATGCCGATGAGTGTTCGCTCGGACATCAGTATATGCCCGCCGACCTGATAGACCCCAAAAGCACGATCACGGGCGAGACTCCGGAGATGCGGGACGTTACCAACTGGTACATCGACCTGACTAAGTTCTCGGATCTGATGCGTGAGTATGCCGAGGGTCTTAAAAATAAAGAAAACTCGCGCCCATTGGTTTACAACACGATAAGCGAGTTCATGCTGCCGCCTATGGTTTATGTCAAGAACGACTTTTATGACGCATACCTCGGCATAAAAGACAATATGCCGAAGCACAAGCTCATTCAGGAGGAGAAAAAATCTTCATTTACGCTTGAGTTTAAAAATCTTGACGACCGCGACAAGGCAAAAAATATGCTTAACGAAAACGAGATACGGTTCCGTGCCGGCAAAACGCTGGTACCCTTCCGTCTGACCGGCAACATTGAGTGGGGAGTTCCCGCTCCGGTGCTGGACGGCGAGGAAAATCTGACGATCTGGGTATGGCCGGAGTCGCTTTGGGCGCCTATATCATTCACAAAGACGTATCTTAAGCAGCAGGGCAAGCCGGATGACGAGTGGGAAAAATACTGGCTCAGCCGCGACGCGGAAGTTTACCAGTTTATCGGACAGGATAATATATATTTCTACGGAATAGCCGAAATGGTAATGTTCATGGCACTTCAGGGCAGAGACAATATTACCGCAAGCCCCGCGGACGGGCAGATGACTCTGCCGACTTTGGTCGCCAACAACCATATACTGTTTCTTAATAAAAAAGCCAGCAGCAGCGGCGACGTTAAACCGCCTATGGCTGCCGATCTTCTGGAGCATTACACTGCCGAGCAGCTCCGCGCCCACTTCCTGGGCTTGGGACTCAGCCTCAAGAGCGTGAGCTTCAGACCAAAGCCCCTTAACCCGGACGCGGCGGAAAACGATCCCGACCCGGCGGAACGCGAGGGCAAAATGCTTTCAAACGTGTTTAACCGCGTTGCCCGCTCCTGCTTCTACACAATCCAGAAGTACGGCGAGCCGCTTATGCCTATGGGCGGCGTATCGGAAGAGGTCCTGCACTGCGCCGAGGAGACGATACTCAAGTACGAACGCTTTATGTATAAGTTTGAGTTCCACTCGATCATGAGCCTTATGGACACATATATCAGAGACGCCAACAAGTTCTGGGCGAAGAACATCAAAGGCACCGAAGACGACCCCGAAAGACGGGATCAGGTAATACGCGACACTCTCCACATGGTCAAGACCGCAATGGTCCTCATGCACCCGATTGCTCCCGACGGCACCGAACTTCTCAGAAAATACCTTATGCTTGACGAGGATATCTGGAGCTGGGACCACATATTTGAGACCCTGACCGAGTTTTGCGCGGCAAAGGGCGAGACCGAGCATAAAATCAAGTTTTTGGAGCCGCGGTTTGACTTCTTCCCGATGAAATCTGTAGGCTGAGCGGAGGTTTTGATATGAACTGGAACAAACTGCTGTCCGACAAGCGCAGAGGCAGCATTGCGAAAAAGCAGTCCGACGATCTGCGCACCGAATTTCAGCGTGACTATCACCGAATTATCGGCAGCGCGTCCTTTCGGCGGCTTCAGGACAAGACGCAGGTCTTTCCGCTTGACAAGAGTGACTTTGTCCGCACAAGGCTGACCCACTCTTTGGAGGTTTCGTCATTTGCGAAATCGCTTGGGCAGTCGTGCTTCACTTATATCATCGGCAACCGTCTTGACCCGTACGCGGACGAAAGGGTAAAGGACGCGGCGTGCAGCATTTTGGAGTGCGCCGGACTGCTGCACGACATCGGCAACCCGCCTTTCGGTCACTTCGGCGAGACCGCTATTCGCGAATGGTTCGCAGAGAACTTTGACAGCCTCGACAGAGACGGTCTGCTCTCCGAGCAGATGCGCGGGGACCTGCTGCATTTTGAAGGCAACGCACAGGCTCTGAGGCTTCTGACCAAGCTCCACTATCTGGTGGACGAGAACGGTATGCATTTGACCTACGCTCTGCTTAACACAATAATCAAATACCCTGTGCCATCCACCGGCATAAACAAAAAAAGCGGAAATATAAAAGACAAGAAAATGGGATACTATTTTGCGGAAAAGGAGCTGTTTGAGGATATTACCTCCTCCACCGGCGCCGGCAGCCGGCGCTATCCGCTGACCTATCTTTTGGAGGCGGCGGACGATATTGCCTACAAAACCGCGGACATCGAGGACGCGGTGAAAAAAGGACTGATAACCTTTGAAGCGCTGCTTTGCGACCTACGGAGCGATAAGCATATGTCAAAGTGCCGAAGCGATGAGGAAAAAGAAAAATATCTCGGCTTGATCGACAGGCTTTTGAAGCTCAGGGAGCGCGCTGTTCGGCGGAACGTTTCAAACCCTGAGGTCAATGCCGTGCAGAACTGGATCATCTCGATCCAGACCCATATGCTGAGGGAAGCGACAAAAGGGTTCTGCGATAATTATGCCGCGATCATGGACGGCGAATTTACGACCGACATTCTGACGGCGTCGGACGCATATCCCATATCCGAAGCACTGGGTGAGATCGCGTACCGCCGCGCGTTTTTATCAAAGCCGATACTGAAGCTTGAGATAGCGGCGGGAACAATACTCGGATTTCTGCTCGACAAGTTTGCTTACGCGGCAAGGGATTACGACACCGGCATTGAGCTTTCAACCATTGACGACAAGCTGATGTGCATAGTGTCGGATAACTATATTCAAAATTACAGGTTCTGCTCCGCGGGCAAAAGCGACGGCGAAAAACTATACCTGCGCCTGCTGCTGGTCACCGACTTTATATGCGGAATGACCGACAGCTACGCCAAGTCTCTGTATCAGGAGCTGAGCGGAATAAATTAATCTGAATTTAAATATTTAATTCCAATAAATACACTAATCAATATGTTAGGAGGCGCCTTGTATGGCAAACACATTAAAGAGCAAAATACTTGATATACTGCACAGGGATTGCAGGATCAGCAACGATGAGATAGCAAAAATGACCGGCTCTGCCGCAGATGAGGTCGCGCAGATAATCAGCGAGCTGGAAAGAGACGGCGTTATCATGGGCTACGGCGCGAAAGTAAACTGGGACAAGGCGTCGGGTCCGGACTCGGTAACGGCGTATATCGAGCTGCGCGTAACTCCTCTTGAGAGTCTCGGCTTTGACCGTGTTGCCGAAAGAATATATCAGTACCCCGAAGTTAAGTCGGTCAATCTGATGAGCGGAAGCTATGACTTCGGCATTACGGTCGAAGGCTCAAATATACGCGAGATCTCATCGTTCATATCCGAACACCTTGCCACCATGAATTCGGTTGTGGGCACAGCCACTCACTTTGTGCTTAAGCGCTATAAGTTTGACGGCGTTATATGCGGCGAGACCGAAACGGATGACAGGGAGGTAATTTCCCTATGAGCTTTAACCCCGAAAGTATGATAAACCGCACCGTGTCAAATATGCCGCCCTCCGGCATACGGCGATTCTTTGACGTGGCTGCCGAAATGGAGGACTGCATATCCCTGGGTGTCGGCGAGCCTGACTTTGTCACCCCGTGGCACATCAGGGACAAAGGCATTTACTCACTTGAAAAGGGTCACACTCACTACACCTCAAATTCGGGTCTTAAGGAGCTGAGAGCGGAAATATGCAAGTACATGGAGCGTCGGTTCGGTCTTAAGTACGACCCGATGACTCAGGCTCTGGTCACTGTGGGCGGCAGCGAGGCGATAGACCTGTTTCTGCGCACGGTCATAGAACCCGGAGACGAGATCCTGGTCTGCGAGCCGAGCTTTGTATGCTACAAGCCGCTCGTTCAGCTGGCGGGTGGTGTTCCGGTGGCAATCGAGACCAAGGAGGAAAACGACTTCCGCCTGACCCCGGAGGAGCTTAAGGCGGCGATAACTCCCAGAACCAAGGCGCTGGTTCTGCCGTTTCCCAACAATCCCACCGGCGCGATCATGACCAAAACCGACCTTGAAGGTATAGCCGATGTACTGCGAAACACTGATATCATGGTGCTCTCCGACGAGATCTACGCCGAGCTTACATACACCGACGAGCGGCACGTCTCAATTGCCGAGATCGATGATATGTATGACCGCACTGTGGTTGTCAGCGGTTTTTCCAAGAGCTATGCCATGACAGGCTGGAGACTCGGCTACGCGCTGGGAAATCCGGCGCTGATCAAGGCGATGACCAAGGTCCACCAGTACGCGATAATGTCGGCTCCGACAACAGCCCAGTACGCGGCTATCGAGGCGCTTAAAAACGGCGACGCGGACATTCAGGTCATGCGGGAGGACTATAACTACCGCAGACAGGTCATCGTGGGCGGCTTTAACGCAATGGGGCTTCACTGCTTTGAGCCAAAAGGCGCGTTTTACTGCTTCCCCTGTATCAAAAGCACCGGTATGAATTCGGAAAAATTCTGCGAAACGCTGCTGCACAGCAAAAAGCTTGCGGTTGTACCCGGAAACGCGTTCGGCGAAAGCGGCGAGGGATTTATCCGCTGCTCCTACGCATACTCAATAAAAAACATCAACGAAGCCCTTAACCGTATGGAAGCGTTTCTGCGCGAAATAAGAAAATAGCATTGTTTATGAAACGAGTGACACAAATATGAGTATAATAACCCGCCTTGAGGCGGACAGAAATTTAAGCGGCGCCGAGTTCCGCGCCCTGCTTGAGACTGATGAATATGACGCTGAGCTTCGGGCGGCGGCAGATCGCGTCCGCAGGAGCGTGTACGGCACGGATGTGTACATCCGCGGCTTGATTGAATTTACAAACTATTGCAAAAACGACTGTCTTTACTGTGGGATACGGCGTTCGAACAAAAACGCCGTCCGGTACCGTCTGAGCCGCGGGGAGATCCTCGGCTGCTGCGCCGAGGGCTACCGTCTGGGCTTCCGCACTTTTGTGCTTCAGGGCGGCGAGGACCCGTTCTATACCGATGATGTCATGTGCGAAATTGTTTCCGAAATACGGAAAAACTATCCGGACTGCGCCATAACCCTTTCTATAGGCGAAAAATCCGAGGCGAGCTACCGCGCGTTATTTAAAGCGGGCGCAAACCGATACCTGCTGCGCCACGAGACCGCCGACGCCCGCCACTACTCAAGGCTGCACCCCGCCGGAATGAGCGGCAGGGCGCGCAGAGAATGTTTATTTACTCTTAAAAAAATCGGTTATCAGGTAGGCGCTGGCTTTATGATCGGCTCGCCCTATCAGACCACAGACTGCATCATTGCCGACCTTGGGTTTCTGCGTGAGCTTGAGCCGCATATGATAGGCATAGGTCCTTATATCACCCATGCCGACACTCCGTTTGCCGGTTTCAAAAACGGCAGTATGGAGCTGACCCTCAGGCTGATATCAATACTGAGGCTTATGTTCCCGAAGGCGCTTATCCCGTCAACCACCGCCCTTGGTACAATTCACCCAAACGGCAGGGAACTCGGACTTAAAGCGGGCGCAAACGTTGTGATGCAAAATCTGTCGCCCGTG
>CANQKP010000003.1 GCA_947624495.1 uncultured Monoglobus sp.
CCGTCTTTCCGGTCTGGCGGTCGCCGATTATAAGCTCTCTCTGACCGCGTCCTATCGGAAACATACTGTCGATCGTCAGTATTCCGGTCTCCATAGGCACGGTTACCGGCTGTCTGTCTATGACCCGCGGCGCGGGACTCTCTATCGGATAAAAGTCATCCCGCACGACCTCGCCTTTGCCGTCTATCGGCTCGCCTATGGCGTTTAACACTCTGCCGATAAGTCCGTTTCCTACCGGAACGCCCGCCTGCCTGCCGGAGCGTTTCACTTTGGAACCCTCGTGCAGACCGTGGTCGCTGCCCAGAAGCACACAGCTTACGGTAAACTCGTCTATGCCCTGGACCATTCCCTTAACGCCGGTTTCAAAAATCACCATCTCGCCGTACATGGCGTTGCTCAGTCCGTAAACGATAACGATCCCGTCGCCTATATTCGAGATCGTACCCACATCCTCGACCGACATTTTGGTGTCAAAGTTTTCAATTTCGCTTTTAAGCGCCGACACAACATCCGTGTTCTGCGCTTCGCTGCTCTTAAGGCTTTTTCGCATTTTTTCGATGGCGGACAGGGCGCTGTTGTCAAACACCTTGTCGCCGACCGTCATTTTAAATCCCTTTATCAGGCTCTTGTTTTCCACAAGATTGAGCTTGACGCTCTTGGCGTTGTACTTGCGCAGCAGTGTGCGCTTGACCTCCTCGATATCCCGCTCCGAAAGCGGAGTCGCATACTCCAATGTGCCTTCAACGACCGAGTGGCGCCGGTTGCGCACCGACGCATAGGCTATACGCAGTGAATTAAAGACCGAAAGATCTCCGTTTTCGCAAATCTCGCGGACTATGTCCTCAAACCCGTTTTTAAACAGTCTGTCAATAACCGCGTTCTTTTCCTCGCGGCTTATTTCTGGGTTTTTAAGCGCATCTTTAAGCTCGTCCGCCTCAAGCGGAGCAAAATCACTGTCCTCAAGATGCGGGCAGATGTCAAACAGCGCCTCGCCGTAATGCATTGCGGCTTTTGTGACCTTAGTCATCGCTCTCACCTACCTGTCTTAAGAAACTGCTGATCGAGCTTTCGGAAACGTCGTCGTTCTCCATAGCCTTCTGCGCAGCGCGGAGCGCCACGTCCGCTATCTGCGAACGCATCTCTTTCATTGTCTGCTGCCTGTCAAGCTCTATCTGCTTCTCGGCGGTTTTGATCAAGTTGTCGGCGTCCTTTTTCGCCTTGTCAATTATCTTTTCGCGCTGGACCTTTGCGTTGTCCGTGGCTTCCTTCAAAATGGCGTCGGCACGTGTTCCGGCAGCCTTCAGCTCCTCGGCATACTGCGCCTTAAGCTCCGCCGCCTCATTCTTCTTCGTTTCGGCGTCATCCAGGGTTTTCTTAATCTCGCCGGCGCGCTTGTCAAGAATTTTCATCACCGGCTTAAACAGAAATATCCTCAAAAGAAGGAACAGGACGATAATATTTACAAAGGTCCAAATTATGGACCAGTTTAAGTTAAGCATCTGTATCGACCTCCGTCAAAACTTACTCTGTGATTATCCAAGGAACAGAATAATCATAATAGCGATAACAAAACCGTATATCGCGGTTGCCTCCGCCAGAGCGCAGCCGAGCAGCAATGTCTTGTTGATCTCGCCTTTCGCTTCGGGCTGTCTCGCTATAGCCTCGGCAGCCTTTGAGGTCGCTATGCCTATTCCTATGCCGGCGCCAATGCCGGTAAGCGCCGCTATACCCGCGCCAACTGCTATTAATGCTCCCATAATAACATCTCCTTTTTGCCTTGCTTTATCTTTATAGTAGTAAAATAATTAATTTAATCCTCGTCCATTGCTTCGCTGATGTAAAGCGAGGTCAGGAACACGAACACGTACGCCTGAAGCAATCCGTCGAATATATCAAAGTAAAAGCTGAACGGCAGCGGCACAATTGCCGGCACGACCGCCTTTATAAGCTCCATGATAACAAACGCGCCCAATACGTTTCCGAATAATCGCATACAAAGTGACAGCGGTTTTATCACTATCTCCAATATGTTGAACGGGACCATGACCGCCATAGGCTTTTTAAAGCTCCTGAGCCAGCCGCGGGTCCCTTTGGAGCGTATGCCCGCCGCTTCCACCAACACTATGCTCATTATCGCCAGTCCCGCGGTAACGTTAAGGTCCTTGGTGGGCGGGATCAGTCCGAACAGTCCCACAATATTGGCGCAGCCGATGTAAATCAGCACGGTGCCTAAATACGGAATATACTTTCTGCCCTTCTCGCCAAGTATACCTGTAAAGAAATCATATATCCAGCCCACGAACATCTCGATTGCGGTCTGCATACGTCCCGGCATCAGCTTAAATCCGCGGACGAATATAATGCAGAACAGGACTATCACCGCCATGATCCCCCACGTCACCGCTACCGACGACGGTATCGGAATACCGCCGAATATCGGCACCGTGAACGCTATCTTGGTCTCGTTGAGCATCGCGTACATTTCAGCCGCTATATCCTTCACTCAAAATCACCTCTCATGCATCCGCTGCAAAGTCTATTTCAAATAAACGGCAAGTTCGGGTACGTTAGCCTTGATCTCCTCGGCGACCCAGCCTGCGATTTTGTCCGCCCCGAATATGTTCAGGTGGGTATCGTCATTGTCGCCGCACTCGTAAAACTGTGAGTTTAAAAACTCCGGCTCATACATGAACCGCGGGTCGCGAGGCTTTATTATCTTGTAGAGCGACTTTGCCTCCTCAAGACCCACCTCGCCTATCCAGTCGTTCACACGTTTGTAAACATTAAGCACCGGAACGCCGAGTTCGCGTCCCAAATCTATCGCCGCGTTCACGTATTCCTCAAGACTCTCGTCCGAAAGCTTTCTGCGGCTGACCGAGGTGGCGATTATCGGCACCGCGCCCGCGCCGCGAGCAATGCTTATGTACTTGTTCATAAGATTTTTGTAAGAACCCTCATCGTCGATACCGCCTTTTGCCGGAGCATATCGGTTCGGATCCTGCTCCTTTGAGTCGTTGTGACCGAACTGGACTATCAGGAAGTCGCCGGGTCGGATCTCCGACTTAAACAGCTTAAAATTATCCTCGTTCATATAGCTCTTGGCGCTTCTGCCGCTCATGGCAATGTCAAGAGCCAACGCCTTGTCATGGTCAAAGTACTTGTCAAAATACTGCGCCCAGCCTGTCTGCGGGAAACGGTTGTTCTCTCCGGAATGAGGATACGGGCTGGCGGTCGAATCGCCGATAACGAACACGACCCGTCTGCCTCTGCGGTCTATTGTCTTTTCGGCGGCTTTTTCGCGCTTGCCGCTGCCCTTAAGCACGATTAAGTCAAACGACTTGTCGATCTCTATGTCCGGATAGTCCTGATATGAAAAATGCGCGGTTATCCTTACGTTTTTCTGCTCCGGCATACAGACTACCGCTCCGGACGTTGAAACCGAGTCCGGAGCGGAACTGGACCAGCTCACGTCGGCATAGCCTAAAACGGTGTTTCTGCCGTCCCACAAATTCAAATCTCCGCAGACCCTCTCCTCGCACTCGTTCTCAAGCTTGACCTCCGCAAAGTCAATGCCCTCGATCTCGCGCACCAAAGCCTCGTATTGTTCGGCTGTGTAGGTTTTCATATCGTCTCCTCCTTATTCTCCGTAAAATTCCGGTATGTAGCGGCTGCCTACCGCTCCCGGCTCCTGTATATACATATTCTCGATACCCATATCTGCGCAGTACCCCACAAGCGCCTCGTACTGCGCACGATTAAGCTCCCGGTCAAGCTCCGGAAACGACTTTCCGATTGCGGGCATCCTTGTGTACTGGCTCATCAGACTGATGTATATATCATTCCCGTAAGCCATGTACAGATGATCTATCACCTTTTTGCTCTCAAAAAGCAGTCCCGGCAGCATAAGATGCCGCACAATGACTCCCTTTTGCATTATTCCGTTTATATCAAACACGCACGTTCCGACCTGCCGCACCATTTCGTCTATTGCCGCAAACGCTTTTTCAAAATAATCATCCGCCATGGAATACCGCTTTGCATATTCTTTTGATATGTACTTCATATCGGGCAGATATACATCCACATATCCCTTAAGCTGTCTGATAGTCTCCGCTTTTTCGTATCCGCCGCAGTTATAGACCACCGGCAGGCTGAGTCCGCGGCTTTTGGCTATGTCAAGCGCCGTTATTATCCCCGGAAGATGCTGGGTCGGCGTTACCAGATTTATGTTGTGAACGCCTCTGTCTTTCAGTTCAAGCATTTTTTCGGCAAGCTCTTCGGGCGTTATGTCAAATCCCTTTCCGCCGTGGCTGATCTCGCTGTTCTGACAGTAAACGCAGCCTAAGGTGCAGCCCGAAAAGAACACCGCGCCCGAACCGTTTGTTCCGGATATGCACGGCTCCTCCCAATAATGCGGCTCGCACCTGGCTATGCGGACTCTGTCGGTCATGCCGCAGTATCCCCGCTGACCCGCGGCGCGGTTTACACCGCATTCCCTTGGGCAGAGGCGGCAGTCCGCGTATGCCTTATCTGAGTTTATACATTCTGATAACATAATATATAAAAGCTATCACAAGATAGGCTGCAACGCCGATGATAAGCAGATTAACATTCCAGTACGACGACACCGCCAGACCCGGATTGCCGGTTATCGCGTGGACCGCTCTCTCGGCGTAAATTCTTATCTTGTTATAAAGCGACAGCCATAAAAATCCGAGCGCGCACACCAGCATAAATATCGAATAGTTTCGTGCGCGGCTGTAATTTTTGATTTTTCCGGTCTTTCCCAGCACAAACAGCAGCACCGCCGCCAGAGCGAACACTCCGGTCGCGATCCAAGTCACAGTCTGCATATATACCAATGTGGACGGCGTGCGGTAAAGCTGTCTTAAAATGAGTATTACGATTATCGCCAAAATGCCGTAACACAGGTTTATCATGTACCAGTTGGTAAGCTTTTCGGCTTTTTTCGCCTTATTCATGAGACGCTCGTTTTTCTGCGCGTTCTTTTTTTTCGTCTTGTTCGCCATTTCGTTTTCTCCTTTTGCTTATATTTCGTTCTTTTCGTACATTATAATCGAGAGCGCCGCTATTCCGGCAGTTTCGGTCCTTAGTATCCGCGGTCCCAATCCCGCCGCGTACACATTCTGAAGCTCGGTCAAAAGCTTGACCTCATTTGCGGAAAACCCGCCCTCCGGACCGATTATAACGCCTATGCTATCCGCCGGACGGCTTAATATCCGCCTGAGATTTTTTTCACCCGAATGTCCAAGCTCCTCGTAAAGCATAACCGCCATATCAAGCCCGGCGATCATTTCGGACATTCCGCCGAGCGATACCGGATCCGCGACCTCAGGCACCAGCCCTCTGCCGCACTGCTTTGCCGCTTCTCTTGCGACCTTGTTCAGGCGCGCGATCTTTTGAGCGCCCTTCTCTCCATTCGGGATCTTCGCCACCGAGCGGTCGGCGCGGAATGGCACGATCTTATAAGCGCCCAGTTCCACCGCCTTCTGCACTATCGTTTCAAGCTTGCCGGACTTCGGTATGCCCTGAAACAGCACCACGCGTGTCTTTGGCTCATACCCGCTCTTTTTCTCGCTGACGGCGCGGGCGAGTATCCTGCCGCCGCTGATTTCCTCAATATCCGCCTCATACTCTGAGCCACTGCCGTCAAACACCAATATCCTGTCACCCGGCTCCATGCGCAGCACTCTTGAGATATGTGCGGCGTCCTCGGTTATTTCTATCAGCCCGTCATGAATATTCTGAGGCTCGGTAAAAAATCTTCGCATATCAAGTCTCCGCTATTGGTTGTCGTAACCGCCCTTTGACGGCTTTTTCTTTTCGCTCTTGGCGGAGTTTTGCGGACGCTTGCCGCCGTTGTTTTTCTGGGCGCCGTTCTGAGTCTTGCCGCCGCGCTTTGAACGTCTGCGCTTGTTTTTTGGCGGGCGGTTGCGCTCGACCTCGCGTATCTCCTCCTCGGTTATCGGCTCCGGAACGAACTCATACTCGTTCTCCTGCTTCTCCGCCGCCTCCTGCTCGCGTCTCAGCTTGACCTCTTCCAGCGAGACTGTGGGCGGTTTTCCCACAATATTGAACTCGCCGGGTTTATATATCTCATACTTGTGTCCCTCGACTCCGTCCATCTTGACGTACACCAGCTGCTTCAGGGTGTTGGTGTCCGCCACAATTCCGGTACCGTCCGGCGTCTCGACAGCCACGCCCTTCTGGGGCATGGTCTTAAGCGCGTCCTCATACGCCGCCTGCTCGTATTGCAGGCAGCACATAAGCCTGCCGCACACGCCGGATATCTTTGTCGGGTTCAAGGACAAGCCCTGCTCCTTCGCCATTTTTATCGACACCGGACGAAAGTCGTCAAGAAATGTGCTGCAGCACAAAAACCTGCCGCAGATACCGATGCTTCCAAGCTGGCGCGCCTCGTCGCGCACGCCGATCTGGCGCAGCTCTATCCTGGTCCTGAACACGCTTGCCAGCGACTTTACCAGCTCGCGGAAGTCCACTCTGCCGTCCGCCGTGAAGTAAAACAGGATCTTGCTCCGGTCAAATGTATACTCAACGTCAATCAGCTTCATCTCAAGCCCGTGACGGCGGATAAGGTCGGCAGCGATGCCGAACGCCTCTTTTTCCTTTATTTTGTTTTCCTCCGCCTGACGCTTGTCCTCGTCATTGGCGGTCCTGATTATCTTTTTAAGCGGCGCTTTGATGTCCTCATCGGGAACCTGACGGTTAGGGATCGAGACCTTGCCCATTTCCACGCCCCGCGCCGTTTCGACCACGACCATGGTTCCCACTGACAGCTTCATGCCGCAAGGGTCAAAATAATACGCCTTGCCTGAGCTGTTAAATCGTACTCCTATAATTTCTACCATGCAGTTCCTCCCATAACTCGCACGCCATGCAGAACATGGTCATGCGGAAATTCGCGTTTGTTTTATATACCCGCTCATATTTCACGGCTATGTCAAGCATCTGCACCGCCGTTTTTTCCGAAGATGCCGATGCCAGCCGATCAAGCTGAGCCGATTTGTCCTTATTTACAATATTGTCCTCAAGCCCCAGCTTTATATGCACCAAGTCATTCAAAAAGCTCCTGATGAGCGAGAACACAAAGTCCATATTATCCTTTTGAGTCTTGAGGTAGTTTGAAAACTCTATCATGTTTCTGCCGCCGCTTTCCGAAAGCGATACCAGACCGTCGATTATCCGGCTGCGTATCTGCTCCGGCTCCGGGTTGTTCAGCAGCGTCAAAGCCTCGCCTATACTGCCTCCGCTGATTGCCGCCTTGAGTTCGGCGTCTGCCTCGTCCATACCCCGACGCTCGACCAAATACTTCTTGACCGCGCTCTCCGGCAGCGGCGAGAACCTGACGACCGACGCCCTCGACAGAACCGTGGGCAGAAACCTGCTCAGATTTTCCGCGATAAGTATTATAGTGCAGTAGCCCGGCGGCTCCTCGAATACCTTAAGCAGCTTGTTCTGCGACGCGGCGTTCATCGTGTCGCCCTTCGGCACGATATACACCTTGCGGCTGCCGCTGTAGGGCTTGATATATATATCCTTGCGCATCTCGGAGACCGTGTCCGCCAAAATTGTGTCGGACTTGCTCTCAAGCCCGCACCACTCGTTAGAGACTGTGATTATGTCCGGATGCACCCTCTTTGAGGTCCCGACGGCGCTTTTGGCAAACTCCGCCGCGGCGGTGTACCTGCCGACGCCTTTCGGACCGCAAAAAATATAGGCGTGCCCTATTTTCCCGCTGTCCAAAGCCGAGGACAGCAAATATTTCACATGGTCGTGTCCGACAAGCCCGGCAAAATACTCCGGCATTCCCAGCTCACCTCTTTTTACGCTGTTACCTCTATTGTTTCTATCTCGGTATAATTGTTTATATATTCAACGACCGCGTTTGTGATCAGCTGCCCCGGAACAACTATCGGCACACAAGGCGGACAGCAGTTCACGATCTCGGCGCAAACCCTGCCTATCGCGGCGCTGACGTCAATCACTTCGGTTTCGGCATAGAACGCCGAGCCGAGCCTTTTCGCCATCTTTATCTGCGGCAGAGGCGGCGTCTTTTTAAGCGGCTGCGGCTTAAATTCCGTTTTTGATATGTCGGTTATCGCGCGGTCGACCTTATCAAGATCTTTAAGTGTGGTGCCGGCGGTAAAGTAAAACAGCACGTTCCGCTCGTCTGCCATTTCGGGATATATCCCGTAGTCGTGCCGAAGAAGCTCCGCGGCTCCGTAGCCGGTTATGCCAAGGCTTGAAAAATCGACCACCATTTTCATAACGTCATAGTCGTTTTCAAGATTGCTCTTCACGACGCATGACACATTATCCAAAACGCCGATTTTTGATTTTATCTCGACTATTTTATCTATAAGCTTGTTAAGACCGACCGACTTGTCGCTCCGCATACTGTGGACCGCCTCGTCCAGCGACGCCAGCAGCATATACGACGGACTGGACGTCTGGAGCATATTCACGAATTTGCCCACGCGCTCGCCGGACACAAGCTCGGTATCTCCTATATGAAGCATAGCGGTCTGTCCCAAAGCCGGAAGCATCTTGTGCGCGCTCTGGACCGCCATATCCGCGCCCTGCTTAAGGGCGGGCTTTGGCAGAGCATCGCTGAACGCAAAATGAGCGCCGTGCGCCTCGTCCACCAACAGGAACATTCCGGCGCTGTGGATATGCTGCGCCAATTTTTCTATGTCCGCGCACACGCCGTAATAATTTGGCGAAGTTATAACAACGCCTGCGGCGTCCGGATTATCATGCATGGCGTCCATAACGCTGAGCGGTCGGACCGCTCCGTAAATCCCGAACGCCGGCGCAAACTCCGGCTCAATAAACACCGGCTCAACACCCGCAAGTATCATTGCGGCGATCACCGACTTATGGCAGCAGCGGTCAACGATCAGCTTGCTGCCCGGCGTGGTTGCCGCTAAAACGGCAGCCTGTATACCGACCGTGGAACCATTCACCAGGAAAAACGTCCGCTTTGCGCCAAACGCCTTTGCCGCCCGCTCCTGAGCCGCTTTGAGAATTCCCTGAGGACTTTGGAGATTATCGGTATCGTCAAATTCCGTCACGTCTATTCTGAAGGCGTTATGCCTGAACTTTGAGCTGAGTCCCTCTCCGCCGTTATGACCCGGCATATGAGCGCGGACCGCATCCTTTTTTGAAAATTTCAGCAGCTCGTCCAACAAACTTTTTTCAAACATAACATAACCTCCCTTGAAATCATTTTTCCTCTCCGCCTCCATTTCCCTTAGGAAGGGGAGGTGCCTGCAAAGCAGGCGGTGGGGGCAGCCCTTCGGGCGGATAATATCCGCCCCAACAGTATAAGGCGCGCATTTATATATCAGAACTTTAATCTTTCGTTTATATATTCCTTCAAATCCTCTATTTTAATTCGCTCCTGCTCCATACTGTCGCGGTGGCGGACAGTCACACAGCCGTCGTCCTTTGAGTCAAAGTCGTACGTAATGCAGAAGGGCGTTCCGATCTCGTCCTGACGGCGGTACCTCTTGCCTATCGAGCCTGCCTCGTCATACTCGCACATAAAATCCGCGCACAGATCGGCGTAAACCGCTTTCGCTTCATCCGAAAGCTTTTTAGAAAGCGGAAGAACAGCCGCCTTTATCGGCGCGATCGCCGGGTGGAAGTGCATAACAACACGTGTGTCGTTCTTTTCGGGGTCAACGACCTCCTCGTCATACGCCTCGACCAGGAATGCAAGCGCAACTCTGTCAGCGCCCAGCGACGGCTCTATGCAGTAAGGAATGTACTTTTCACCCGTCTCCGGATCGGTGTACTCCATCTTCTCACCGCTGTGCTCGCTGTGGCTCTTTAAGTCAAAGTCGGTCCTGTCGGCAATGCCCCAAAGCTCGCCCCATCCAAACGGGAACAGGTATTCTATGTCAGTTGTGGCGTTCGAGTAGTGGGAAAGCTCCTCCGGTCTGTGGTCGCGGAGGCGGATGTTCTCCTTCTTAATTCCAAGCGACAGCAGGAAGTTCTCGCAATAATCCTTCCAATACTTAAACCATTCAAGGTCTGTGCCGGGCTTGCAGAAGAACTCAAGCTCCATTTGCTCAAACTCTCTTGTTCTGAATATAAAGTTACCGGGAGTGATCTCGTTCCTGAACGACTTGCCCACCTGCGCGATACCGAACGGTACCTTCTTGCGCGATGTTCTCTGGACCGCCTTGAAGTTTACGAATATGCCCTGTGCCGTTTCGGGACGAAGATATATTTCGCTTGAGCTGTCCTCGGTAACTCCTTGATATGTCTTAAACATCAGATTGAATTTTCTTATATCGGTAAAGTTGTGTTTGCCGCACTCCGGACACGGTATGTCGTGCTCGTTGATGTACTCGACCATTTGCTCATCCGACCAGCCGTCGGCATTCTCGCCAGAAAAATCCTCGATCAGTTTGTCCGCACGGAAGCGAGCCTTGCACTCCTTGCAGTCCATAAGCGGATCCGAAAAGCCGCCCACATGACCCGACGCGACCCAAACCTTGGGGTTCATGAGTATCGCCGCGTCAAGCCCCACATTGTAGGGACTCTCCTGAACAAACTTCTTTCTCCACGCATTTTTCACGTTGTTCTTGAACTCAACGCCAAGCGGACCGTAATCCCAGGAGTTCGCCAACCCCCCGTATATATCGGAGCCGGGATACACAAAGCCCCTGCCCTTGCACAATGCCACAATTTTTTCCATAGTTTTCTCTTGGTTTTGCAATTTGATCAGCCTTTCTGTTCTAAATTCGGGTCAGGACATACCAAAACCCTATAATTCACCAAAATATCAATCATTATAAATTATAATATAAACATATCCATTTTTCAAGTATTTTTTTCATTTGTTATATAATTGATATAATTTAAATTAAAAGAAGAGGCTGACGCAAAACGGTTTCTTGAACCGTTTTGCGTCAGCCTCTGTTTTTTCAACATTATTTGTCGAGACCGTAACGCTTTCTGAACTTATCAACTCTACCGCCGGTATCAACCAGCTTCTGCTTACCTGTGTAGAACGGGTGGCAAGCGGAACAAATTTCTATACGGATATCCTTCTTTGTGGAACCGGTGTCAATAACGTTGCCGCAAGCGCACTTTATCTGCGTCTGCTGATAATTGGGATGAATTCCTTCCTTCATTATGTTTCACCTCTTTCGATTTTATTATGGACAAGAGCTTTTACGCTCCATTATTTACGTTCCTAAATTGCAACCAAGACATTATAACACATTATTTTGTGAATTGCAATAGTTTTTTTAAATTTTTTTAATAATCGCACAAACTGCGCATTTTCAATTTTAATATTTTATAAAAATATTAATATCGAGGGGTTTTAGGGGACAAGTCCCCTAATTCGTTCCACCCGAGAGGTGGAGCAAACCCGCCCGGGCTAGGCGGGCGGAACCGGGTCCGGCATTAAAAAGTTTGAAAAACGAAGTTTTCCACACGCCGAAATTTCAATATTTTTGTATAAAAAATATTAATATCAATCATCACACATATGCGCCGCGTACCGCAGACTTTAATATTTTTGTATAAAAAATATTAAAGTTAATCCCCAAGACACATATGCACCGCGCGGGCAGCCTTGACCCAATGACTGGTTTCCTCGACCGCCTTATTCTTGCCGATAACATTCTCAAGCGAGTCGTAGCCGAGCTTTGCGCCGTCCAGAATAACCATGTTTCCGAACTTGCCCTCCATAAGCAGCTCCACGGCGTATGCACCGTAGCGCGTTGACAAAATTCTGTCGTTGGCTGTGGGCGAACCTCCGCGCTGGGTATGACCCAAGATCGTGGCGCGGCACTCAAGACCCGCGAGGTGTTCAAGCTGTCCCGCAATCACTTCGCCTATTCCGCCGAGACGAATAGGATCGGGGCTGTTCTCGACGATCTTTGATATTACTATGTCGCCGTCCAGCGGCTTCGCGCCCTCGGCGACAACAACGATTGCAAAGTTCTTGCCTCTTGCTCTGTTCTCCTTGATCGCTTCCGCGACCTTGTTGATATCATAAGGTATCTCCGGTATCAATGCCGCGTCCGCGCCGCCGGCAAGAGCCGATGCGATAGCGATAAATCCCGCGTATCTTCCCATAACCTCAACCACTATAGTCCTGCTGTGCGACTCCGCGGTGGTCCTCAGCTTATCTATAGCCTCTGTGGCGGTCGCAACGGCAGTGTCAAATCCGAATGTCGTGTCGGTTGACGCCAAATCATTATCGATCGTCTTGGGTACGCCTATCACCTTAACGCCCTTGCGCGCAAAATCGCGTCCGGATGTGAGTGTTCCGTCGCCGCCTATTACAATAAGCGCGTCTATGCCCGCCTTATTCAGGTTCTCAACGCCAACATCCGAAACGTCGCCGCGGCGCTGATGACCGTACTCATCAATATATGTGTAGTTAAACAGGTTGTCTTTATTGGAGCTGTAGAGTATTGTGCCGCCTTTTGAAATTATTCCGGACACGTCGTGCAGCCCAAGCGGAACAAACTCCTGCTCGCCCAAATAAAGACCGCGGTATCCGTGCTTAATGCCTACAACCTCAAGATTGTACTTCTGGATGGCAGTCTTTACGACCGCTCTTATAACCGCATTCAGTCCGGGACAGTCCCCTCCGGCTGTCATAACTCCGATTTTTTTGATCTCGCTCATACAAAAACCTCCTATATAAGCCGTAAATTCAACATTAAATATTATTGCGAAAAATTAACACACTATAACAGTTTACTCCAAGCAGGGGTAAAAAGCAAGATAAAAAGCAGTATCGGCGCTATTTTTGTATACTGTAACAAAAACCAAATTAATAAGGAATGTTTTTTTCAATATTTTTCCGCATTAAAAATTGTTAAAAATTAAACAAAATCCAAATATCAGCGTTGACAACAGCCCCTAACAGTTGTATAATTATTTTATTGTGACCAAAATCAAACACGAGGTGAAATATTATGAAATATGTAGTTATTTTAACCGACGGAGCCGCCGACACACCGGTGGCGGAGCTTGGCGGAAAGACCCCGTTTGAAGCGGCAAACAAGCCGCATATTGACGCGCTCGCAAAGCTTTCGGAAGTCGGAATGGTAAAAACTGTCCCTGACGATCTGCCGCCCGGCAGCGACGTTGCGAACTTAGCCGTGTTCGGATATGATCCGCAGCGGTACTACACCGGACGCTCGCCCCTTGAGGCGGTCTCAATGAACGTGCCTCTGGAGCTTACCGACACAACGTTCAGAACGAACGTTGTAACCCTTTCCGACGAGCCGAATTACGAGGACAAAACAATGGTTGATTACAGCTCGGACGAGATTTCGACCGATGAGGCGCGTGAGCTTATAAAATACGTGAATGAAAACTTAGGCTGTGATGAATACGAGTTCTTCGGCGGCTTCAGCTACAGGCACCTTATGGTGTGGCACAACAAGAAAAACGAGTTTAAGCTGACACCTCCCCATGATATATCCGACCGCGTTATCGGTCCGTACCTGCCAAAGGACGAGACGCTCAAAAGCCTTATGAAGCAAAGCTATGAGCTGCTCAAGGATCATCCGGTAAACAAGTCGCGCATTGAGCGCGGACTTAATCCCGCAAACTCAATATGGATCTGGGGCAACGGCACCAAGCCCGACCTGCCAACGTACGCCGAGCATTTCGGCGTAAAGGGAACTGTTGTCTCGGCTGTTGATCTGATAAAGGGCATAGGACGCTGCGCCGGACTCAATGTGCCTGAAATAGAGGGCGCGACCGGCAATGTCAATACCAACTTTGACGGCAAGGCAGCAGCGGCAATAAACGCACTCAAAAACGACGGCGACTTTGTATATATCCACCTTGAGGCTCCGGACGAGGCGGGACACAGACATGAGATCGACAACAAGGTAAAATCGATAGAGCTGATCGACCAAAAGATAGTGGCTCCGGTGCTTGACTATTTAAAGGGCTGCGGCGAGGATTTCAGAATTCTGCTTATGCCCGACCATCCCACGCCTCTTGCAACAAGAACTCATTCCTCGGCGCCTATCCCGTATATGCTGTACCAAAGCGCGGACGAAAAGGACAGCGGAGTTGAGTCCTACACCGAGGCTGAAGCCGCAAAGACCGGAATATTCGTGCCGGACGGCTACACATTGGCAGGCAAGCTGCTCAAAAAATAGTATACACATATCAAGTATTAAAAGATTTTAACAAATAGCGGCAAATGCGGAAATAATTCTTGCATTTGCCCTTTTTTTGTGTTATTATATATGGGTGTGTTTAAAAAGGAGTGAAATATAAATGTCAACTAAAGTTGTTATTGGCGCCCAGTGGGGCGACGAAGGCAAAGGAAAGACAATTGATATTCTTGCCGGCAAGGCTGACGTGGTTGTCAGGACCTCCGGCGGAAATAATGCCGGTCACACTCTTATGGTGGACGGGGTGACATATAAGCTGCACGTTATGCCGTCGGGTATCCTGTACCCCGGCACGGTCAATATTATCGGCTGCGGCGTGGTCGTTGATCCGAAGGTGCTGCTTCAGGAGATCGACGGTTTTGAAACACAGGGCATATCCACAAAAAACCTTAAGATAGACTCGCGCGCCCATGTTATAATGCCGTATCATATTGAGCTTGACGGACTTTCGGAAGCCGCCCGCGGCAAAGGCGATATAGGCACGACCAAAAAGGGTATCGGTCCCTGCTATACCGACAAAGCCGAAAGAAGCGGCATACGTATGTGCGACCTGATCGATCCGGACATCTTCCCCGAAAAGGTCAGGGAAAACCTTAAAATAAAAAACAAGATCATCGAGCTGGTATATGGCGGCGAGCCGCTTGATCCGGATGCGGTCATCAAGGAGTACACCGAGTATGCCGACAGACTGCGCCCTTATGTCTGCGACACAATTCCGCTGCTGCATAAGGCGATGGACGACGGCAAGGAAGTGCTGTTTGAAGGAGCGCAGGGAATACTGCTTGACATAGACATAGGCACATATCCTTATGTTACATCGTCTCATCCCATATCCGGAGGCGTGTGCGTCGGCAGCGGCGTCGGACCCAAGGATATTGACGAGTGCATAGGAATACTCAAGGGCTACACCACCCGCGTGGGCAACGGTCCATTCCCCACAGAGCTTAACGATGAGACCGGCGAGGCAATCCGTCAGAAGGGCTTTGAGTTCGGCACGACCACCGGCAGACCGCGGCGCACAGGCTGGTTTGACGCGGTTATCGCAAAATACGCAGTTCGCACAAGCTCGCTGACTTCGGTCGTGTTCAACAAGATCGACCCCTTGGGCGGACTTGACAAAATAAAAATCTGCGTCGCCTACAACAAAAACGGCGAGATAACCACCGATTTTCCGCCCACATTGACCGAGCTTGCTCAGTGCGAGCCTGTATACGAGGAAATGGACGGCTGGAGCGAGGACATAAGCGACATAAAGGAATTTGACAAACTGCCCGAAGCGGCGCAAAAATACGTTTTGAGAGTTGAGGAGCTGATCGGCTGCAAAATTTCGTCGATCGGCGTTGGTCCCGGCAGAGACCAGAATATAGAAAGGTAGGTTTTAATATGGCTGAGAACACCAAGAAGGACGCCAAGACCGAGGGTGCAAAACCCAGAAAAAAATCAGCGTCCAAAAGCAAAATCAGCATGACCGGCAATGAATATCTTGACTATAAGGGCAAAAAACTGGTAAGGGTCGGCAACGAGATCCGCTACGGCAACGCCGAGGATCCGTATATCTGCTGCTTCCGCCTTGAGGACAATCAGGAGCTTGACGACCTCACTGTTTCAAAGCGGGTCATAATCGAGCTTAAGACCAACGAGGGCAAAGCGTCAAAGCTAATGCGCCAGGCTGAGCGCGACGGGCTTTACAAAGCGTTCGATATAGGTATGTTCTGGCTTGACCAGGCGCTGGACGCAGCAAAAAATATGTAAATATTAAACTGAGTGTCTCACCGAGACACTCAGTTAATATTTTAAATCAATTATCAGCTTCAAAATATTTTTTGCGGCGCGCTGAAGTTCGCCCAAAGACAGACTTCCGTCCTTGAGGCTGACCAAGGTGTTGTCGCCGCCGCTGTTGTTCGCAGCGGATGAATGAACCATATATATATCGCCGCCGGCACGCAGCATGGCGGCGGTATTTTTTGTCGAGGCTCCGCCGCATTTTCCGAGATATGCCCACCAGTCGGTCATAACCATACCGTCAAACCCAAGCTCATCTCTGATAATACCGGTAATAATATCATAGTTCGAGCCGCTTTGAACGCCGTTGACCGGATTGTAAGCGGTCATCAGAGCCTTGACCTCGGACAGCTCTAATGCATACTCTATCGGCTTTAAATATATTTCCCTCAGCGCCCTTTCGGACACCACGGAATTAAGCCGCTTGCGGTTATGCTCTCTGTTGTTTGCGGCGATGTGTTTAAGCACGCCGCGAACGCCTTTAGAGTTGAGTCCGCTCATCGCGGCTGCCGCCATAGCCCCGCTCATGTAAGGGTCCTCGGAAAAATACTCAAAGTTCCTGCCGCACAGCGGATTTCTGTGAATATTGACACCGGGTCCCAGCAGCAGCTCCACATGATTTTCAAGCATTTCACCGCCGATACGGGAGTATATCTCCTGCACAAGCCGCTTGTTCCAAGTACAGGCAAGCATAGTTCCGATTGGGACCAGCGCCGCCTTGTCGCCGTTATCAAACCGAAGTCCGGACGGACCGTCAGTTCCCGCAACCGCAGGAACACCAAAGTCCAGGAGCCGATCCGACACACCGCCGAAGGCTGTTCCGGTACCGGGGCGCACACGACTGCTTCCCATACCCTCGCCTCGGCACAGGCAAGCCAGATCTTCGCTTGCGAGCTGCGCTAAAAAGTCATCAAGCGCGGCTTTGCCGAGCTTAACGTCGTTAAGCTTTATGCCTCTGTCGCCGGTAAACTCAATTTCCGGAGCGGGCTTTCTTCGTTCCGCCGGCTCGGACGCGCGTACGGGAACAGGCTCATAAACCGGCTCTCCGTTTTTAAAGCCCCGGAGCCGCTCAAAAGGCTCCGTCGGCGCGCCGAAAGACTTACACTTCCTTATGACCTCGTCCTTATAAAGCTCAAGACTTATTGCGCAGCTCCTGTCACGGACGTTTTTCCCTATCACGAATTTATATAATCCCTTATCGACCCGCAGGCAAAAGTTTTTGTCGTCATAATACGAAAGCCTCGACAGCGGAAATTTTATGACAAGCTCCTCGCTGCCGCCCGGACCCAGCGTCTCGGTCTTGGCAAACTCCACCAAAGCTATTTCTGGGCGTGGAAGTCTGCTTTTCGGCGGTACCGCATATACCTGTACCACCTCTTTGCCCGAAGTTCCGCCTATGTTTTTTACATTGACCCTGAGGCTGACGGAGCCGCCCGACATCGAAACCGAATTGCAGCTTATCTCAAACTCGGTATACGACAGCCCGAACCCGAACGGGTACATGACCTTTTCGGGACAGAATGTCTCGAAGTACCTGTAGCCGACAAAAATGTCCTCGCGGTAAAAGTTCCGGTCATCGCCGCCAAAATCAGCGGATGACGGATAGTCGGCGTATCTTACCGCTATCGTGTCGGTCAGCCTGCCGCAGGGCGAAATGCCGGTCAGCACATCCGCGACCGCCTCGCCGCCCTCCTGACCGCCCTGCCAAATATAAAGAACGGCGTCAATATCAAATTCACCGACCCAGCCCATGTCTATAACGCCGGGTACATTCAGGATCGCAATAACCTTTTTAAAATACTTACGCGCCGCTTTAAGCGTTGCACGCTCGGCTTCGGTCAGCAGCCAGCCGCCCGGTCCGAAATAGCTGTCCTGCTCCTCGCCTGAGGAGCGCCCGATAACAACGACCGCCGTGTCGGCGTTTTTCGCCGCGCGTCTCAAAGGAAGCTTTAAAATTTCAGGCTCCCGCTGAAACAGCGGACGGGACGCCCACATACCCCCTCCGGTCTCTATCGGGTGGCGGCGCGTCCAGCGGGTATAAAATTTTTCAAGTTTTTCGTCCGTTTCCACTCCGTTTCTCTTAAGTGACGACAGAATGTCGGTTTTGTACTCGGTATTAACGCTGCCGCCGGAACCGGTCCCGCCCGCATTATAGTCTATCTGGCACCTGCCCAGCAGCGCGATTTTTTCGCCGCGCTTAAGGGGCAGTGCGTTGTTTTTATTTTCAAGCATAACTATGCCCTCAGCTGCCGCCTGGCGGGCAGCGGCAAGAGTCATTTTCATAGCACCAGTCAAAAAATCACACCTTTTTATGATATATTCGATATTCACTTAATCGGTAGTGTCGGTTTTATTTTAAACTTATAATATATAATATACCACATACCCATATAAATTGCAAGGATCCGCGGGGTATTGCCGCGGATCCTTAACTGCTTGATATTGGGAAGAATAATTTTTTGCTATTTAAGCTTTGAATATGCGCCCAAGTTATACACGTTGGCAAAGCCCATTGCCTTTGCTGTCTCGACCGCTTTTGCCGCTCTGCCTCCGCTTGCGCAGCAGAAGATAATAACAGCGTCCTTGCCGTAGTCACTAAGACCCGCCTCGATCTCATCTAACGGAATGTTTATCGAGCCTTCCGCAGACTCCACGGCGTACTCATCGGCGGTACGCACATCGATCAGCACCGCGCCGTTTGATAACATAACGCTCGCCTCGTCAGCCTCTATCGAGTCGCCGCCCAGATCGCTCATAGGGATTTGGAGCTCTGTCGTTCCGTCGCCGGCGGTCATTACGCCGCCCTCGATAGTCATTGTCTTAAGGTCAATATCCGCAGCCTTCCTGAGCTGATAGCATTTTGCGCAGTCGGTGAACATAATTACCAGTCCGCCGTCGCACGCCGCGTACAGCCTTCCCTTATACTCGGCTATGGCATTGATATTATACTTGTCGCCATAGCTGTAGGGTATGTCGGATGAGTAGAAGTAATCGGTTGAGAGCTGATTGAGCGCTCCGCCGAAACCGACCGTAAACACCTTGCTCTCTCCGGTCAGGTCGTTCTTGGTCAGAACAGCCTCTGTGCCGTTCCAGCTTACATTCTGGACCGGTCTGTCATAGTCCTCCGCCGCATCGGCAGCATCGCTGTCAAGTCTGCCGGCGGACATAGCTTCCGCCGAACCGTAATACTCAACAACAATTGCATAGAGCTGCTTGTTGGAGCTTCCGCCATACACGTATACCGGAGCCTTTTTCGTGATCTCAAGACTTGCCATCGCAACTCCGTTTCCGCCAGGCGTCTCGGTCTGGACCGTATCGCTCTGGTAAATCTTCATGCTGCGTTTTTCCTCGCTGCCTAAGAATATAGCCGAAACCCTGCATGGAACCTTTTTGGGCGTAAAGTAGAAGTTCCTGGTGCTTGTAGAGCCGCCGCCCGCCTGCCAAGCCTTGGTAAAATCATAGTTATACTCGTTTTCGTTGATATCTTTATACGTATATTTCGCCGCGGAGTCAACGATTTTCCATGAGCCGAAACCTGTCACTCCGTTTACGTTAACGCCCAGAGCGGTGCCGTCGGCATTATCGCCGGAAGTGAGCTTACTGTAGTCGTTGCCGTCCGTGTATTTGCTGTCCAGCGAGATAACCTCAATATCGCTGGGTACCGGCTCCGAATAGGTGTGTTCGACCGTATTGGACAGCACTTTCTTTTCGGAAGTATTATTGATCACATAGAGCTTGATACTGTCGCCCTCTGACGCGTTAAGTCCTGTTACTTCATAGTCGCCGCCGCCGTTTATTTTGTTGCTTGTAACGGTTCTGCCCGAAACCTCAGCAGCAAGTATAACGTCTCTGGGCGCCGCACTGCCGCGATATGTGACCGAAACCTTAAGGCTTCCGTTGGCTCTGTTGAGCACTTTGTCTATGGTGTAGGGCTGGTCATCGTTTGGAACATAGTGGTCGATCTTGAAGTAGTCAAGGTTTACGCCGTTGGTCTGGATATAGATGTCGGCGCATCCGTACCGGTCAAGCTTTCCGGAAGTCCTCGCCTTTTCAAGAACATTCGAGTTTACATCAAGCTCGATCTCGGTCCATGCGTTCCATGCGCCCGTGGGGTCTGCCTGCTTTGACGCGATCACGTTTTCCGCTTTGTTGTCGGCAGCGAGGCTTACGTTGATCATACCGGCGTTTCTGCCTGCCACTCTGGCTGTGAACCTGTCTATGAACTCAATGTTTACCGACTTGAACAAGATCCATGACGTTCCTGTGCTGCCGGCGTCAAAACCGCCGCTGGAGCCTGACTGATTGTCTCTCAGGTTCGCAGTTCCTCCGTCATCGCCGGTTTCCGCCTCGATCTGGGTGTCAATTCTGATAACCTGTCTCGCGCAGGTTCCGGCTTCAATGTTCGCTGCCGTCACCTGAATTACACCGTTGCCGTATACTGTAAGCTCACCTGTCTCGCTGTTTATTTCCGCAACCTTACGTCCGGACGAGTCAAGCTTGGTCGCCTGCCACATGAGCTTTGAGTTGTCAACCGGGTTTCCGGACGCATCAACCGCGCGCAGCTGACCGACATAGGGTGTTGTTTCGGTTACAGTGCCGATAGCTCCGTTATACATCGGAATTCCGCCGTCGCGGTAATCTATCACTCCGTCCTCCAGGAACTTGGTGCTGCCCGAATCAATAGTATAGCTTACGCTGAGAGCGTCCATGGGAACCGACTTAAGCTCAGCGCTAATTGACTCAACCAGAGCTTCAACATCGTCCTTGGTTACCGCATTGTTTACCGCCTTGACACCGTTATCGTAAACGCTCTTAAGCTTCGCCCGGCTCTCGGCTGTGTATGCCGTCTTGGGAAGCGCGTCATATACAGCCTTGATCTGCTCTTCCGCCGCAGCCTTGTCGCTGCTGCTTGCCTTTGACTTAAGCTTGTTCACAACCGGGAACGTTGTGCTCATCGAGTCCCCGCCGTATGTAACAGTCGCTGTGATCATCGCAACGCCCTGAGTTTTTCCGGACGAGACCCTGCCGTTTGCGTCAACGGCGGCAACATCATTGTTCGAGCTTGTGTAGCTTACCTGCGCCTGACTTAAATCCAACTTAACCTCGTCGGTCATAACCGCGGAAAGGTTTGCATCAACGGGTTCTACAGTCTCAAGACCGGTACCGTCGTCCGCGATAAGACCGTTCACCGAAATACCGCTTGGAACAGCTTTGACGGTCTTAAGCTTTGAGTCAAGCGTTCCCGTGACCTCAAACTGAGCCGAATTCTTGGTATCAGCCGCGCTTGACGCCATATAGGCTGTGTATGTTCCGTCTAAAACTATATCCTTCTGAGCATCCTCATCAAAGAGGTACATATCTCTGACATTAAGCTCAATTGAAACCGTCTTGGTCTCGCCGGGTCGAAGCTCAACCTTTTCAAATCCCTTAAGCTGCTTCGCGGGAATAGTGCCCTGACCGGCGTTGGGGTGGGAAACGTAGAGCTGCACGACCTCTTTGCCTGCGGTCGAACCGGTATTCTTAACGTCAACCGAGAAGGTCAGCTTTCCGTTTGCATCAGCGCCCGATGCGGGAGCGCCTGTGCCTGCCTCGCCCACTGTCTTGGCGTAGCTGAGAGGCTTGATCGAATCGGTGTTCTCCCAGATATAAACCTTGGTCTTGCCGCCCTGAGGCTCGGTGATCTCTATGCTTTGGCTGCCGCTGCCGTCAACCTTAACGCTCTTGGTCTCGACCATGGTTGACTCTGAAAAATCAGAGTATGCCGCGGCTATAAGCGTTGCATCGGGAGCGCCGTCCTTCTTGGTGTATGTAACATTCAGCTTGCCGCCTGCGTATTCAGCGCCTGTTATCGTATAGGGATTGGGGTCCTCAACCGCATGACCGCCGCTCACCTTCATGTTCGAGTACTCAAAGCTTGTGTAGCTCAGACCATAGCCGAAGGGATAGACAGGCGTTCCGGTGTAGTACTGATATGTGTGACCGGGGTTTGTTCCGTCAGCCTGAATGTCATAGTTTGTATATCTGCCGTTGATAGCGCCGACCGTTTTGGTTCCGCCGGCAAGCTCCATTTTCTTAACATCGTCATTCTTATACCATGTTGTCGTCAGTCTGCCCGAAGGGTTGACCTGACCTGTCAGGACCTTGCCAAGTGCTGTGCCCTGTGTCTGACCGTTATACGAGGTCCACAGAATGGCTTTGCACTTATCCTTAAAGGGTTCAACATTGATCTGACCGACTGTTGACATAGCAACGATAGTCTTTTCGGGGTACGCGTTGCAAAGCGCCTGAACGTGCGCCTGTGTTGCCGGAAGGTCGATATTGCTTCTGTCCTTAGACTCGGACGAGTCCGCATCGCCCAAACCGGTCGAGTTCTTGGGAACCGTCGCCGCATACGCGATGATAACGTCCGCCGCGTCAAGCTGCGACTTATAATTGTCAACCGAGAAGTCTGCAACCGTTCCCGTCGCTGTTATTATCATATCCGAAACTCCGTCATAACCGCCCGTGTCGGTTATATCCGCCGGGAGCTTGCAGGTCGCGTATGTGTCAAGGTCGGCTGTCGGCGAGGAGTTGACCGTCGCAAAGGAACCGACGCTGCCGTAAGCGATGTTGAACGAACCGCCTACGCGGCTGCCGGTCGACATCTCGACCTCAACATTTACCACGTCTTTAAAGTCAACATCCTTGATCACGGCGTACGCCGCGGGTGTTACGTCCTTAAGCTGACCGTCGCTTGTCAGGGTCATGCCCTTTACGTCGGCAGCCTTTGTAAGATCAACAGCTTTCCTGCTGCCGTTCTTTAATACGAAATTAACACTCTTTACATTATAGAGCAGCGTCGAGTCGGAGAGAACTCCCAGATGATTTACTTCGGCATTCGCATTGACCTTTTTAACCTCCTCGGTTATACCCTGAACCGGAGTCTTGGTCTTTGTAGGCTCGCCTGTGTAGTCGCCGAGAACAAGCTTGTCGGCAAGATTGCCCACGATTGCGACATTGGAAACGCTGCCGGTCAAGGGCAGAGCGTTGTCGTTCTTAAGCAGTACCCAGCTTTCCTCGGCAACATCCTCCGCCGCCTGAACGTTTGAGTCAGACTCGATGTCGCTTGATGTGTAGTCCCTGTAGGGTGCGTCCGCGTCGAACTCACCGGTCTTGAACCTCTGGAGGAACAGCTCGTATACAACGCGCTCCAGCTCCTGCTCGGAGAGGTATCCGTTCTCGACCGCCGCAACGCCGAGGTTCTGCGACTTGTTTCCGCCGCTCAGGTTACACTCAACATTAAGACCATTTTTGAATATTTCGGCTATGTACGCCTCATCAGGCAGACTTGCGTCGTCTGTCATGCCCTGCTTGAACTGGGCGCTGTTCAGCAAATATTCGCCGGCGCCGCAGTCGGAGGTGACATATCCCGAAAATCCCCAGTTGCGTCTGAGCAGATCCTGAAGCAGATAGCTGTTGCCCAGCGAAGGGATGAAGTTGTAAACCAGCTGATCGCCTCTGTGAATGGTCGTCGCGTTGTATGAGGACATAACGGACGCCGGCATGGCGATCTCGGTAATGTTCTGGAACACTCTTGTATAGTAGTTCCTGAAGTTAAACTCGGTCATTTCCGAGGAGCCGCTGCTGCGGGCAGTCTCGTTGTTGTTTGCGGCAAAATGCTTAAGCGTCGCTATGGTCTTTAAATATTTCTCATCATCGCCCTGCATTCCCTTTACAAACGCGGCGCCCAGCTGACCGGTCAGATACGGATCCTCTCCGTAGGTCTCCTCGTTTCTGCCCCAGCGCGGGTCGCGCGCCATATTGACGGTCGGACTCCAGTACGAAAGGTTCAGTCTGCTGTTCTTGGCTCTCGCCTCGCCTGATGTAACGTCCGCCATTTTGAGGATAAGGTCCCTGTTCCATGTATTGGACATTGAAAGAGCCGTGGGGAAGGATGTCGCCTTGCCCTGACGCGCAACGCCGTGCAGCGCTTCCTTCCAGTAATCATAAGCCGCAACGCCGAGTCTGTCTATAGCCTCTGCCTTGTATCCGATCTGGCTCACCTTTTCCTCAAGCGTCATTCTTGATACCAGATCCGCCGCTCTCTCCTCAAAAGACAGGCTTTCGTCCTGATAGGGAAGCACGACCGGCTTGGCATTACTGTCAAAAAACCTTATTGTGTGGTAGTTTCCGGCATAATCGTTCTTCACCTGTGTGGTAACGTTAAACTCAAGAGTCACCGGACCGGAAGCCGCGGTTGTTGACAAATCGGCTGTAAAGAGCTGATATGACGCCCACGCGCCTGTTGTAACTCCCTCCAAAGACGCCACCTGAGTGCCGCCCACCTTGATCGTCACGGTTGTTGTGTTTTCGTTTCCGGCATAGAACTCAACCTTGTCATAACCCGAATTGTTAAGGTCCAGATCGGGAAGGGTGATCTTCGCGCCGTTTTTCAGCCTGTCGGTAACGGGTGTGCCGTTTGCCACTCCGTCAACGCCGCTTGTCTTGACCGAGCCTCCGCCCGAAACCGAATCGGAGCCGAGAGCCAGCGTCGTCGAGCCGTCGTCATTTTTTGTCACTGTACCGTAATTCGCGGCAGCCGCCGAGGCATCGTCCACAGCCGCGAAAGCCGGAACGCAAAAGCTTGACAGCACCATCATAACGGACAGCACGAGCGCAGTAATTCTGCCTGATTTCATAATTTTTCCTCCTTTAAGTTTGTGTATAATATTATAATTTTCGAGCTTTATATATTATAATTTTAACACCTTACACAAAACAATTAAAGTCATATATATTATAAAACAAGACAAAAATTGCACAAAAAAATCCGCAGCAGTATTGATCTGCCGCGGAGCTTTTTGTTATGTTATTCTGTAACGCCGCCCTCGACTACCAGACTGTCCTCATACTCGGCGCCATAGGTGTCGACCAGAGTTTCTTCATAGTCGGTATGGAAGAAGTTCTCGGCGCCCAGAGCGACGATCTCATCATTCAGCCAATCGAGCAGTGTGTCGTTGCCCTTGGTAACCGCGGGAGCGATAGTGTCATTGCTGCCCAGAGTCGGGATACCCACGGTGTAGCCGGGATTTTGGAGCGCATAGGCTATAACCTCGGTGTTGTCGTTCGCCCATGCCGCCGCGTTGCCGTTTTCAAGCGCGTTCTTGGCGTTGGCATATGTATCGTATTTCTGGAGCTTGATCTCCGGATTGTTCTCGGTAAGGTATGTCTCGGCGGTTGTACCGGAGATAACGATGACCTGATCATCCGCCGTAAGCTCGTCAAGGCTTGTGATGATACGGCTGTCCGGAGAAACAACGCCCAGCGCCACGTTCATGTAAGGCAGCGCGAAGTCAACCTCTTCCGCTCTTTCGGGCGTAACGGTGAAGTTCGCCAGAATTAAGTCGACCTTTCCGGTCTGGAGATATTCTATGCGGTTAGCCGCCTCGGTCGAAACAAAGTTTACTTTGACTCCCAGGTCCTCGCCGATACGGTTGGCAAAATACACGTCATAACCCTGATACTCGCCGTTCTCGTCAACATATCCGAAGGGGTTCTTGTCGGAGAACACGCCGATATTGATTGTGCCGTCCTCCTTGATCTCGTCAAGCGTGCGGTATGCCGCATTTGTTGATGTCTCATTGGCTGAACCGTTTCCGCCTGTTGTACCCGCGCTCTGTGAACTGCAGGCAGCCAGCGCGAATACCAGTGACAACGCCAGTAAAATTCCGATTACACGTTTAAGATTTCTCATAATTTTATTTACTCCTCTCAAAATTAAAAATATTTAAAAATTGTTTAGCTCTGTCAGACGCCGGATGCTCAAAAAAGGTGTCGGGGTCCGTGTCCTCGACGATCTTTCCTTTGTCGATAAACAGTATTCTGTCCGCTATCGCACGCGCAAACTGCATCTCGTGGGTCACTATTATCATTGTCCGCCCTTGCTTAGCCAGAGAAAGCATAACGTCCAGCACTTCACGAACCATTTCCGGGTCAAGCGCCGCCGTGACCTCGTCAAACAGCAGCATTACCGGGTGCATACAAAGCGCCCGGACGATTGCGACCCTCTGTTTCTGTCCGCCCGAAAGCTGCCTCGGATAGCTTTCCGCCTTATCGTCAAGACCGACTCTGCGGAGCAGCTCCATCGCCTCCTCCCTGACCTCGCTCTTTTTGCGCTTCTGCACCTTCATCGGAGCAAGCAGGATGTTGTCGATAACATTCTTGTGGGGGAACAGGTCATAGCTCTGGAAAACCATGCCGATCTGCTGCCGCATTTTAGCCAGGTTTTTGCTGCCGTACACGATCTCCTCGCCGTGCAGCTTTATGCTTCCTCCCTGGATCGGCTCAAGGGCGTTAATACATCGGAGCAGCGTGCTTTTGCCGCAGCCGCTGGCGCCCACAACAACGATGACCTCGCCCTGAGCCACATCAAAGCTTATGTCATCAAGCACAATGTTATTCTCAAACTTCTTTGTAAGATGTTCAATTTTAAGCAGTGGTTCAGCCATGCCGTCACCTCCATTTCTTTTCAAGATACCTTGCCAGCATACTTATCGGCCAGCAAATCAGGAAATACATTATAAGCACCACCAGATAAACGCCAAACGCCGCGTTGGGACTGGTCATACGGTTCGCCTCAATTATCTGCTGCGCGACCTTAAGCACCTCGACCACGCCGATCATAAGTATAAGACTTGTGGTCTTGACCATTCTTGTTATAAGGTTTATCGAAAGCGGGATAAGCCTCCGCACCGTCTGCGGTATTATAATGTAAAAGTATGTCTGCGCCGGACTGAGCGCCAGCGCGGCGCTGCTTTCGTACTGATGTTTCGGAATGCTTATCAGCGCACCGCGAACAAGGTCGCCCATCTCGGCGGTTCCCCAGGCGGTAAACACGATCACCGAGGCAAGCTCGCCGGAAACGTCCCAGCCCAAAGTCCTGGTCGTGCCGAAGAACACTATGAACAACAGTACCAGCTGCGGCATTATCCTGATAAATTCCAAGTATACGCGGGTCACCGCCTTAATGATCGGATTTTTCCATGTCATGACAATGCCGAGCAGTATTCCGAGCGGTATGCTTAATGCAACCGATATAATACTTATCTTCACCGCGACCCACAATCCGCCCAAAAGACGGAGCATATTCTTGCCTTTAAACAGGACGTCAAGACCCAAATCCGGCATAGCGCAGCCTCCTTTCGATAAAGCTGCCCAGAAGCGATACCGGCAGAAGTATTATCAAATAAAACACAACCAGCAAAAACAGGCTTTCGGTGGTCTTGTAATACTGACCGATCAGATCCTTTGCGGTAAACATCAGGTCCATAAGGCTTATGGCGCTGAAAACGCTGGTCTCCTTAAGCAAAAATATAATATTTGCCACAAATGCGGGAACGCTGATAGAGACCGCCTGAGGCAGCACCACATATCTCAGAGCTTGAGACTTTTCCATTCCGAGGCTCAGAGCGCTTTCCATCTGGATAGGTTCAATCGCCTCAAGTCCGCTTCTGAACGCCTCCGCCATATAGCTGCCGCCCAGAAAAGCAAGACCCACCATTCCGCAGACCTCCGGATTTATTTTTATTCCGATTTTAGGCAGAGCGTAATATATAAAAAAGAGCTGGATAAGCAGCGGCGTGTTGCGGCTGATCTCAATATAGACCGACACCGCTTGGCGAAGCACGGGTATTTTAAAAAACAAAACGACCGCGCACAAAAATCCGATAACTATCGACAGCGCTATTCCGGCTACACCAATTTTAACAGTAAGCAGTGCTGCGCTTTCATACAACGGGAGATATTCCTGAATAAAATCCCAGTTCATTAAATCACCTGCCAATAATCTCCATTACTATTGTATGATAATTATAAACGTATTTTCCTGCTTTGTCAAGATTATTCTAACATCTTTTTCCTACTTTGTCAATAGGTTTTATATGTTTTATTGAAAAATAATTGGTCGGATAAAATCCGACCAATCACTTCCCTATAAACATCTGTGTCCAGTAATGTCCGCTCGCGACATATCCCACGCCTATTTCGGTATATGACGAGTTTAGGATATTGGCGCGGTGTCCGGACGAGTTCATCCATGCGTTGACCACTGCCTGCGGGGTTGACTGTCCCCTTGCAATGTTTTCGCCGGCGCTGCGGTATGACAGTCCGAAGTTTTTCATCATCTCAAACGGCGAACCGTAGGTGGGACTGTTGTGCGCAAAATAGCCTTTGTCCTTCATGTCCTGAGACTTGTACCGCGCAACGCGGCTTAATTCCCAGTTTTCTTTAAGCTGCGAAAGCCCGTTCTGTGCGCGTATATTGTTTACCAGCCGCACAACCTCGCTTTCATAGCTGAGCGCTCCCGTGTCAACATCCGGAATGTTTATTATCTGTCCCGGATATATCATGTTTGGGTTCGCTATCTGCGGATTTGCGCCGATGATCTCGCTGAGACCGATCTGGTACCTTACCGAGATTTTCCAAAGGGTGTCGCCTTTTGACACCTTGTAGGTCCCCGCAGCAAGCGTATCGACCGGAATAACGATCAATACCGCCGCGAGGACGGATATAAAAAATTTTTTCATAAGTTTGTCCTCCTGAAGCGTTTTCATCGTTATTATTTCTCGGAAAATAAATATAATACAACGCCTTGAACAAACATTTAATTATGATAAAAAATTTTCACGCTGCGGCAGGCGCATTTATAAATGCGAATTCAGCGCTATACTTTTTTTAACTCAAACCAAAATACGCTGCCTTCTCCTTCCTTGCTGTCCACGCCGAAGCGCGCGTTATGGGCAGTCAGTATCTCCTTTACAATTGACAGTCCGAGTCCGTTCGAGCCGCGCTTTTTCGATGTAAAGTACCTGTCCC
The DNA here is from genome assembly GCA_947624495.1 of uncultured Monoglobus sp. GTDB lineage: Bacteria > Bacillota > Clostridia > Monoglobales > Monoglobaceae > Monoglobus. The sequence continues at coordinate 28,851 of CANQKP010000003.1, forward strand.
ATATGTGAGCAAGTTCATCATCGCTTATACCGCTGCCGTTGTCGCGGATCTCCGTTCGGATAAAACCGCCGTTTTCGGTGACGGCAGCATAAACGCGCCTATCCTCACCGACATGAGCGACCGCGTTTGAGATAAGATTATAAAACACCTGCTCTATCCTGCGCGCGTCTGCTGCGACATATTTTTGCGGTGCGATATCCGTGACTATTTCAACGCCTTCGGACCTGCATACCGCCGAAAACTGCTCCGCTGTTTTTTTCGCGAGAGCGCTTATATCAATACGCTCGAATTTAAACGATACCGCGCCCGACCGGAGCTTTGAATAATCAAGAATATCGTTTACCAAAAGCGACAGCCTGTTTGATTCGCGAATAATAATTTCCGCGTCTTTCCCCGCGTCCGCGCTTCCGTCAAGATCGCGTATAAGCTCTGCGTAGCCTTTGATCATAGTAAGCGGCGTGCGTAAATCGTGCGACACGTTTGCGAGCAGATCGCGGCGCAGCCGATCCGTTTCGGCAATTTTGGCTGCGGCATATTCAAGAGATGAGGCAAGTTCGTCTGTCTCGGAGCAAAAGCCTTTATTGAATTCCAAATCAAAGTCGCCGTTCGCCATTTTGAGCGACTGCTCCGAAAGCTCGGCAACGGGTTTTGAAAATCTTTTCGCTATCCATACCGCAATAAAAAGCCCTATCAAAAGCGCCAGGAACGTAACGGCGCAAAGCTGTACCCTCAGTATCGCTACAGCCGAACCGACCGCTCCGAGAGCTGTGTTCATATACAAAATATTTCCGTCCGAAAGACGCCGCCCGTAAACAAGCGTGCCGCCGTCCTCGCGGTCGATCGTATAGCACACGCTGCTGTCCGCGCCAAGCTTTTCCAAAAAATCGTTATAATGTTCAGGAAGGCGGCGGTACGTCTGCTCCTGCCAATTTTGCGTTTCACCCGCACGATACGGATTTTGTCCGCCGCCGTGTCCGTGCGCGTCGGACCTGTATGACGGACTGTATTCATCCGCACTGTATATGATGTTTCCGTCCTCGTCGGTAAGCAATATTAATATGGAATTGTCCGCCGCAAGCGCGTCGATCTCGGCTCCAATATTCTCTGCACGGCAGATCTCATCCGCAATTTTGCTTATTTGGTACTTCTGCATGGAATTATATAAATTCTGCAAAAATACCGTTTGCAGCAGCCAAAGAACGGCAAGTATAACCGCCGCAAACAAAGTGAAATATATCCACAGTTTAAAACCGATAGATTTAGTTTTGTGCTTCAAATTTATATCCCACCCCTCTTACGGTAACAATATAATCCCGACAGTCTCCCAAATGCGCACGAAGCTGTTTTATTTGCCAGTCAACCGTTCTGTCCGCCGAATAATATTCATAATCCCAGACCGCGTCCATTATCTGCTCGCGCGTAAGGACAATGCCCGCGTTTTTCACAAGATACAAAAGCAGATCGTATTCCTTCGCGGTGAGTTCAGTTTTACCGCCGTTTATATAAACATTTCTGCCGAGCGTGTCGATTTCGATATTTCCCGCCTTGATTTTCGGCATACCTCCGCGGCGCCCTGTTACAACCTTAATGCGCGCCATCAATTCACGAGGAGAAAACGGCTTCACAACATAATCATCCGCTCCGGTCTCAAAACCGAACAACCTGTCATATTCCTCGCCGCGCGCGGAAAGCATTATAACCGGAATATCCTTTATTGCACGGATCTCCCTGCACGCGGAAAAGCCGTCAAGCTCAGGCATCATCGCATCCATGATTATAACATCAAAATCAGTTTCGCGGCACATTGATACGGCAGCCATACCGTTTTCGGCTTCGGCTGTTTCATAACCCTCGCGCTCGGCATATCGCCGCACAAGAGCGCGTATATCCGGCTCATCGTCAACTATCAGTATTCTTGTCATTGTCACCGCTCCTTCCGAAAAATATTATATCATGACCCGATGATTTTTTCAATCAAAATTAAAAAGAAGGCGCGCCTTTTAGCGCGCCTGTGACTTATGCTTCCGGTGTGTAATTTTTAATCGCATCCGCTTGCTCCGCCGTTATAATCCCGGCTTCGACAAGTTCGTCAACTCCGTCCGCGCGCGACGCTTTTCTTTCCGCAAACGCAGTATGGCGCTCCGCCGGAGTCAAGTTATCCATATTCTCGTACACAGCACTTATTTCCTCATGCTTTTTCGATGCGTATTCGGATATGGCGTCAGCTGTCGCTTGGTCAATTATACCTGCCTCGACAAGAGTCTCGCTGTCAAAATGAGAATATTCGGTGCCGCCTCTGTGCGCCTTGCCCTGTTTGTAACTGTAGCCGTCCGTATTTGCCGCTTCGTCTTCCGTGTCGGTTTGCTGCGAATAAACAAACGTCTGCTCGCCGCCTGTACCGTAATGATTTAATTTTCCTTTTCTGAAACCGTAATCCGCCGTCGGGTCCTCAGCGGCAAAAGCCGTGCATACACTCAACGCCGCAATCATTGCGGCTGCCGATAAGACCGCGCATATTCTTTTAACTTTGCTGTTCACATTTAACAGCTCCTTTCAATAATATTTTGCAATCTTTTTGATTACGGCTTCATTATACGCTGCGATTGTGTGCGGAATATGTTGTGTATGTGGAATGTTTGTGGAATTTGTATAAATCATCGGCTCCGTATCCGGCAATCCTGTTTTTGGAGTTATTCGGCGCGCGGTCATACGCCCAAAGCGCAAGAGCCTCGTCCGGTCACCTCTTTTCACAGCTGCCGCAGCTGCTGCAGCCGTTGCAGCTTATTTTCATGCCGCACGTCTGACAGCGTTCCCGAAAATGCGGAATGTATAATTTGTTTTCGGAAAGCGGCTCTCCCCAATCGTCATACAGCTTAAAATCTATCGGCTTTCCGCGATAGCTCAGACCGGACTTGTACGCCTGCTGACTTTGGAGCGCGTTTCCCTCGATTTTATATAACCGACCGTCCTTAATAAACCTGCGTCCCGTCCCGCAGAAAACAAATGTCACATCATAATCGACACATTCTTGTCGCAGCGATTTTACCCATTCATAATTGCAAGGGCGCGCTCCGTCGTAATTTTCGCCGTCGCACAGCACCTGCTCTATCTGACCGTATTCGAGATATTTTCTTATGCTGACCGGTCCGATAAACGGCGCGCACATTATGCCCTTGTGTTTGAACGGCAGTTTAAGAAGTATGGGTATCCGCTCGTCGGCGCGCTTTTGGTTTTCGCAGGTAACGTTAAAAAACACGTTTTCCCAACCGTCTCCCCAATTGTACGGAAGATGCTCGGCAACGCGTTCCGGTCGCTTCGTCAGCAAAAAGAATTTCACGTCGGGACGGTGCGATATTATCTCCCACGCCTCGCCGCGCCACTTGTCCGCCTCCTCCAAAAAGAAGTCCGACGTCATACAAACGCGCAGCATCTCGCCGCTTTTCACCTTGTAATTCCCCTGCCTGTCCTTTTGCAGCGGATATTTAAAACCGGTTTTTGTTTTGTAAATATCCGCGCCGTTCCTGTCGCGCATACGGTCAAGAAAAAACATATAGCAGTTTTCGCAGCCCTCGCTTTTTTTGCGGCACCCGTGCCACGGATTCCAAATATCGTGCATGATATATCCTTTCAGTTTTGTGTATTACATGACCTTATCTGATTTTATTATAATATTATTTTAACACTTTTTTTGATTTAGTTCAATAGCGGCTTATAATAATGCATAAAAATTCCAAACAATGATGTTTACGCAGCTAACGTTGTGTTTAAGTCAAGTGTCAGGTTGTGGCAGGTCCCGCGGAGCGTGTACCGCATGATGCCCGTGTCGTTCGCGGAGCTTTACGATAAAGTATACCCTTGCGGTGAAACAGGAAAATATCTTGCCGAGAATGTTGTCAGCTTCAACAACGCCGCTGCCTCGCGCCCTGCGGAATACCGCATACTCGGCGACTCACCCGCGGTCGGGCTTATGCTGTTTGACGGCTGCGGAGAGTGGTCGGAAACTCCCGCGCCGGAGTTTGACAATGAAATGAAATATGTCCACAACAAAAACCACAGGGCGATACGGGTATACAAAAATATTAATTCCCGCTTTATTTTTGAGGACTTATATGCAAAGCTTAAATCGGCATATATGTGATACATAACAATAACTTTTTATATCATCGAAATAAATATCCATGCGGCGGTCAGCACTGCGCATCCGGCATACAGCAGCCCTTTTGGGCTGTTGTTCCATTCTCCGGTTTTAAGCCCCCACACGGCGGATATTATCAGCGCAAGCGCGTTGAACAATATCCAGCCCGCGCTTTTTCCTATGTCGCCAAGCATGGACACGGACAATCCGTAAAGCAAAAGAGCCGAGTACCATACAATACTTGTGCCGAACAGTTTGACCGTTCTCGCTTTGCTCCCCTTTGCTGTGAGCGTTTTCCATTCGCGCTTCGCGCACAGTTCGCATATGCACCAAATAAGTCCGGAAAGACAGCCGCCAACCAAAACCGGCATCCATCTTGCGCTTGACGCCGCCGCCTGCGAATAACCGAGAAGAGCAAATTGCCCGGTTATGCTTTCGGAATGAGCAAAGCCAACGTTCATGGCGCCCGATCCGAGTCCGGACACGACTGCGAGCAAAATGCCTGATGCGGAGCTTTTCAAGCCGCCGTCACGTCTTACTCCGGCTATTGTCACAATTATCACACCCAAGACGGTCAAAACAAGACCCGCCGCAAACACCGCGGAGGAAGCGCCGGCAGGAAATGAGCGGTTTATGACCATAGGCATCAGCGAACCGACAATTGTGGAAACGCCCATGGAAATTCCGTAAACCATTGACATTCCTATTTTGTCAATACCCTTCGAAAAGCCTATCGCCGAAAGTCCCCACAGCGAGCCGCACAATAAGGGAACGATCCAATAACCAAAACCGTTCACTAAACAGAGCTGCCATAGCTTCGGAGCCGCCGCCCAAGCGAAGCCTACGGATGTTACTATGCACAAAACATTATATATTCCCCAAAACGCAGCCCATGAGAACGGCGCGTATTTTTTATATCCCAATCCAAAGCTGCCCTGACAAACACCTGCAGCCAGCAGCATCGCAAATCCTGTTATCATTTTATCCCTCGCAAAAATGTTAAATATTCAAATTATGAAATGATTATACCATACTCGATATGAAAAATCAATTGCGCAGTTAGCTTCGCATAATATAACAGGGTTACTACAAATTTCCCGACTTTTGAAGTTGACAATTTCGTTAAGACGTTGGACGCTGCAAAAAGTCAGGTTCACCTTATATCGGGGTTATTATAAACTTGTAAATTTTACGGGGTTCCGGCAGTTCTAAAGGTTCAGAAAATTAAGCAAATAAGGCATTTGCAGAGTTTGACAATCCAAGTCTTTTATGATAAAATATCTGCAACAAATTTTCACTTGGGGAGGCGATCAATGTGAATATCCGCATCAAATTACGGCGTTTCGCGGCGCTTATTTTATGCGCGGCTTTATTGTTATGCCCTATGTCCCCCGCGCACGCGGCAATCGACGTTCAGTGGAGCGATACAAAGCTTTGCGACGGCGCGCTGTCCGCATCCGTATCGGGCGCGGTGGACGGACAATCGCTCATTTTAGCTGTATATTCCTGCGAAAGACTCCTCAGTGTAAGCATTGTCGACGCGCAAAACGGCTCGGCTTTTGCAGAAACGACAATCGAAGCTGCGGCGGACACGGCAAAGCTGTTCCTGTGGGATATGGGGACCATAACGCCCGTATGTGATGTGCTGTCAACGCTTACGCGCGAGGACACGCCTACGCCCACGACTGTACCGACACCTACTCCAACGGCTGCGCCGACACCTACTCCAACGGTCGCGCCTACGCCTACACCAACGGCTGCGCCTACTCCTACACCCACGGCTTTACCAACACCTACTCCAACGGCTGTGCCGACACCTACTCCAACGGTCGCGCCTACTCCGACGCCCACGGCTGCGCCAACACCAACACCCACGGCTGCGCCCACTCCTACACCCACGGCTGTGCCGACACCTACACCCACAGCTGTACCAACTCCTACGCCCACGGCTGTGCCAACACCTACACCAACGGTCGCGCCTACTCCGACACCCACAGCTGCGCCGGCACCTACACCAACGGCTTTACCAACACCTACACCAACGGCTGCGTCTACTCCGACGCCCACGGCTGCGCCAACACCAACACCAACGGCTGCGCCCACTCCGACACCCACGGCTGTTCCTACGCCGAATATCGACACATCGCGTGCGCCCGAAAGCTTAAGTGAGCTTCGATCCGCAAACGACGCGGCTGTTGACGAGCTTGCGAAGCTTCCGAAATTTGACGGTCGCGATTATAATATTGTAACGCCCGTCAGAAGTCAGATCGGCAATGTATGCTGGGCATACGCAGTTACGGGCGCGGCGGAAACAAGCGTCCTGCGCGAGGGAATTGACCCGAACGTGTCAGCCGCGTCGCTCGACCTGAACGATCGGCATCTCGCCTGCGCCTGCTTAAATCCCGCCCTTGATCCTTTGGGCAACAATCTGCCAGACTATCATGAATACTTCGACAATTGGTCAACCGGCGGCGAAACGTACGACGGCGTCTACGCGATGCTTCGCTGGAACGCGCCCGCGCTTCAGTCTGTTCCTATCACCGAGCCGATAAACAATCCCGCGTATCTGCTTGAAAACGCGATCAATCTCCCCGGCGGTGACATAGACGCTCTAAAACGCGCGATTGTCAAATACGGCGGCGTGGCGGCGGCATGGTACTGCAATTCCGCGCTGACCCAAAAGGGCTGCTATAACAACAATCTGTCCGCCGGTTTATACGGGTTCGGACACGCGAGCGTTATAGTCGGCTGGGATGACAGCGTGGATAAAGACAGATTTTACTATGATGACAGGACCCCGTGTCCCGCTTCTCGCGACGGCGCGTGGATTTTGAAAAACAGTTGGGGCGCAGGTTTCGGCTTTAGCGGCTACTACTACGTATCCTATGACGTTCTGCTGTCCAAGTGCTTCGCTCTCGATATGTGTTCCCCCGATGAGTACGATAACAACTACCACTATGATACCACCGTGACAAGAAGCTCAAGCTGGACGCTTGATCCGGGCGAACGCGCCGCAGCGATGTTTGAAGCGAGAACGGCGTTTGCCGATAGGCACGAGTTTATTACCGGAGTAAACGTGGCTGTGGGAGAAGGCGGCAATTACAAAATAAAAGTGAAAATTTACAAAAATCCCGCCGCAGACTTTACCGACATATACAGTCCGGAAAACGACCCCGAATCCGGTGAACTTGCCGCAGAGGCGGAATCGGACTTATTGATGTACCCCGGAGCGTACACGGTGAAGCTCGCGGAACCGGTGGAATTGGAGCAAAACCAGACATTCAGCGCGGTTGCGGAATTGACCGGCGGAGCAAAAATACGCGTTGTGACCGAATATGAAAAAACCTCCGGCATTTATCTTTCCAACGATATGACATTCTCCAATTCCGGCGAGGGCTGGACGAATACGCGTTTGGGCGCATCGCAAGTCGCTCAGATCAAGGTACTAACGAAAAACCTTCCTGTTTCGCAGCATAAGGATAATTCCCTTGATTACGCGGATATTCGCTTTGACTGGCGTGCCGTGACATATAACCAAACGGCTCAGCATCCCGAACTCACCGTATATTTTGACGGCGAACTGCTTACCGAGGGACAGGATTATACCGTTAGCTACCCTGACTCCGTACGCATAGGACGGTTCTGGGCAGCCGTTACGGGCATAGGCGATTACAGCGGAAGCCGCTATATAGACTACTCCGTGAAGCAAGCGCCGGCTCCGCTTAATAAACCGCCGCGGATAATGGAGGTCACGGGCAATTACGAAACCTACGCGGAAGTGCCGCTGCCCGACGGTTGGGTCTGGGGCGATCCGAATATGCCGGTCGCTTCGGAATGGTCCAATTACGCCATATACAAAGGCGACGACGCGGACTGCTATATGAACAATATGGCGGACGTCCGTGTCGTACTCAAATTGTGAGCGCTCCATATGAGCGGCGAAACGGATGAACCATCGGAAAAATGAAGAGGATTATAACAATAATGGAGGTATATTATGGAAAAATACAAGATACGCATGGTTGGTGACAATCTTATTCACCGGCAGGTTTACCGGGCGGCTTGGGACGAAACGAGCGGAAAATACGATTTCAATATAATGTTTGATCAAATATGTAACAGCATTAAAGAAGCGGATTTATCCATTATAAATCAGGAGACGATTTTTATTAATGACCCGAAAAAATACAGTTCCTTTCCGACTTTCGGCTCACCAGCCGATTTGGGACACGCGATAGCCGCCGCCGGATTTGATGTTGTTCTTCATGCATCCAATCATTCTTTGGATAAAGGCATTGAGGGGATTTCCGATACAATCGGTTTCTGGAAAAAGAATTACCCCGAAATCACATTTTTGGGTATTCATGAATCGGCGGATACCGAGAAGCGGATATGTGTAAAAAGGCTTGGAAATATCAAAATTGCTCTTTTGAATTTTACGGAGAAAATGAATTACCGTATGATGCCGCCGGGCAAGCCTTATGTCGTGGACAGAATGCGAAAAAAGGATAAAAAGAGAATTCGCGCCAAAATCATGCGGGCGCGGGAACAGGCAGATCTGGTAATCGTTCTTCCGCATTGGGGTATCGAGTATATGTATGAGCCGGTAAGCTCGCAAAAGGAGTGGGCGCGGTTTTTTGCCGAATGCGGGGCGGATCTCATTATCGGAACGCATCCTCATGTGCTGGAATGTACTGAAACAATAATAACATCGGACGAACGGCGCGTGCCTTGCTTATATTCCCTCGGGAATTTTATATCCTGTCAGATAATTCCGGGAACGACTCTCGGAGGCATGGCGGATATAACGATAAGCGTTGAAAACGGAAAGGCCGTCATTTCAAATGTCGAAATCATCCCACTGATCACTCATACAGATGAGAATTATTCCTATTTCACAACATATTTTTTATCAGACTACACGGAGGATATGGCGTGTCATAACCGACTGCTTTCCGTTATGCAAAAACGGTTTGGCGTCGAACGAATGACCGCGGAAAAATTCCGCGCTCTGTTTGAGAATATAATGAACCGCAGCGCTTCTGCCGACGCATATTTTAAAACTCCGGCGGATGTGAATAAATATAATATTCACGG
>CANQKP010000004.1 GCA_947624495.1 uncultured Monoglobus sp.
GCCCGACACCTGAATATTCCAGCCGGTATCGGCGTTTTGTGTAACGCCTCTGACCGCGCCCTTTTCGGTCACGATATGTATCGGCGTGTTGTCGTTTTCTCTCCAATCGCCGAACCACGCTCTGAAAAACGGAGATTTAACACCCATTTCGCGATAGTATTTTTCCGCAAGCACCGAGGTTTTTTCTCTGTCTTCGGCAGTAAAGGCATTTATGCTTTTCCTGCCTATCGACTGCAAGTTCTCCACATCATTTTGGTCTATGCTCGATCCCGCCGAATACCTTTCTCCTCCCGCGTCGGCGCTTTCGGTGTAATCCGCCGCGCTGTACGCGTTCTCGGCAGCCTCGTTTGTCTCATTCCAGAAACCATCGGCAACGTTCGAAAACCTCTCGGAATATTCGCTCATGCCCGCCAGAACATCGCATACAAATTCTTCAAATATATAGTCCTCGTTGCCGTCCGCGATTTCGTGATAGTCACTGTACAGCTCATTCACGATCCGCCGCTGCTCCGCGACCGACAAGCTGTTTCTTATGATATTTGCCGCTCTGTCATACTTCGCACTGCCTGCCCTCATATGCGCCAGCTCGTGGTTTACGATCTGCTCCGGCGTATATTTCGCGCTGTCGTATCTCACTGCAATAGTGCCGTCACTTAACTTAAAGCCATTTACTCGTTTAAGCTTGCCGTGCATCCATACCTGCGCGTCTCCAATGTAGAATACAACGCGTTTTGCGCCGCGCGATACGGCTCGCTTCGCCAAAGCCCGCATATCGTCATTATACGCATCTTCTGAAATAACCTCGGCTCGTATGCCGCTTATTACCTGCCGTTTGGTTTGTCCGCTTTTCCGAACAGTCTCCGCGTAAACTCTGCGGGAGCCTGCGGCTTCTCGCCTTGCCTGATCTTCTCTTGACCCCTCTCCCACTCCGAGAGTTTCGACAGCGGTACCCTCACGGTTCGCCCGCTCGCCGCCTCGGTCAGTATATATGTCTCGCTGCCGCTTACCATTATTTCTCACTCCTTCAAAATTTGTATCATTTCCCGAATTTTCGCGTATATTACTGTTGACAACATCGCTGTTTTGTGGTATATTGTCAGTATTATAAGCGGTTTCAGCAGAAGCGTTTCGGACGACCTGGGCAGGGGCTTGTACATCTGCCGTCTGTTGAGCCGCATTTCCTGATAACTCAAACGCCGGGAAAATTCATCGCGAATCAATCCGGCGTTTGTGCTTGTTGTGTTATTGTCAGAATTTTCACCTATATTATTCTTGACACCGTTTCTGTTTTGTGGTATAGTGTTAATATTGAAGTTGATGGTTCCGTGCGAGCCCCTCCCGTTTCGGGTTGAGGGCACGACGCCGGCATCGACTTCTTTTATATTTGAAATTGAATAAAGTATTCTTCTGCCATTTTTTGCGTTTGCTATATTAAGCGTCGCTTCATATATTTTGCCTTTTTTGTCTTGAACGTATGTTTTTCTGTATTCCCAACCATTTTCATCAAGCCACTGGTGGCTGTGCTCCGAATTGCTGCTCTCGTATTTTGCGGTCTGCAAAAGCTCATCAATATGTACAGTCGAAAGAGTTTGAATATTTCCTCTGTTTCTCGCAAGTTTATCAATTACTTTATGACTGTTTTTAGTGTCATCCTTATATACCCTTTCGTTCTTTTTCGCAAAAGAGATTATTTCTTCTTTTCCGTTCCGGTCATAAGTGATAATATCCTTACCGGCAAGATTATCATAAACATATCTTGTAAGGATTTTATTCCAATTACGCGGTTTAACATTATCAAATATATTTGTGTCAAGGTACACGCCAACACCGTAATCGCCATTTTTGCCTTCTATGTTCTCAATAGAAAACTTAATATCATCATATCTCGCGGCGGTTTCGGGTATCTTCCCGCTCTCGTAGTAATCTCAGTCTGGCGTTTCCGCTTGTTGTGTCATTATCGAAACCCCGCGCCGATTGACTGTTGACATTGTCTCTTGTTTGTGATATATTAATATTATCAGAGGCTGTTCCTGTGCCACGTCCTAGGGTGTCCGCCGTTTGGCGGTCCTTATGTGGGTGAGGAACAGCCTCTTTTAAATTTGCAAGGTCATAAAATAACCTGTTTCCGTCATTTTTTCTGCCGAGTAATACATCCGCAGTGAACATTTTGTTTCCGATCTTGATATTCACGTTACCTCTGTCAAACCCGACAATATCGTCCCGCCGTTCATGTGAGTGGATTTCTGTTCGGGTATTTGTCTGAGTATTAACTATTTCATCAAGATTGTTTGCCATACGGAATTTATCACTTCGCTCTTGTTCCGTCATACTGCGAGTTTCATCTTGCGATGTTTTCTGTCAAAAGGTCTACACTGTTATTGTCAGTGGGTAAAAAGGAAAACGGATAGAGATCAAATTTCTCTATCCGTTTTGAATTTAATCATACGAAGCAGAATCCCTCTCCGCCTGCTTTGCAAGTATCTCTCACCAAGTAAGCACTGAGAAGCATTTTGAAATACTGTCTTAATGGATACCGCCGCAGCAAGATTTTCTGCTTTAAGCTCTTATTTGCCAAGCGACTCCTTAGCGGAGACAACGACCTCTTTGTTATAGCAGCTGAACATATCGTCAACGGCTTTAAGATCCTTGGGCTTGCCGGTAAGAAGGCTTACCACCGGAACGATGACAAGTCCCGCCAGCATCGCGATAACGCCGCAGTTTATCGGCGACTTAAGAATTGCAGGGAAGATGCCGGGCGTCAGAATATTTAAAATCATAATGCCCGCGCCGAAAATAAAGCTTGCCCAAACCGATATCTTGTTTGTTCTCTTCCAGTAGAGTCCGTACATAAACGGAGCGAGGAACGCGCCTGCGAGAGCGCCCCATGAAATACCCATCATCTGAGCTATAGCGCTGAGCTTATCTTTATTCAGAGCAATGATCGCCGAAATCGCAATAAACACAACGATAAGTATTCTCATAATAAGAACCTGCTTCTTTTCGTCCATGTTCTTAACAACGTGACCCTTAAGAAGGTCAAGCGTGAGCGTTGAACTCGAAGCCAGAACCAGAGATGAAAGCGTTGACATGGAAGCGGAAAGCACCAGAACGATAACGACCGCGATCAGGATATCCGGAAGTCCGGAAAGCATAGTGGGAACGATTGCGTCAAATCCGCCCTCTATCGAACCGTCCGCCAAGAATGTCAATTTGTCGGTAAACAATCTGCCAAATCCGCCCAGGAAGTAACAGCCGCCCGCTACTACCAACGCGAAGAACGTGGAAATGATCGTTCCCTTTTGGATGTCATTCTCACTCTTTATGGCGTAAAATTTCTGAACCATCTGCGGCAGTCCCCATGTTCCCAGAGAAGTCAGCAGCACAACAAACAACAGTCCGAGCGGGTCGGGACCGAAGAACGAGTTAAACGCACCCGGAGCGTTGCCGGGCGCCTCTATCGCCGCAAGTCCGTTAAGAGCCTCAATAAATCCGCCGTTCTGAGCCAGCACCGCGGCAATTACAGCCACAATGCCGAACAGCATGATAATTCCCTGAATAAAGTCGTTTACCGCGGTCGCCATATAGCCGCCGGCAATTACGTAGACGCCTGTAAGTACCGCCATTACAATAACACATACCGAGTAATCAATTCTCGGAAACGCCATTGAAAAAAGCCTTGACAATCCGTTATAAAGCGACGCGGTGTAAGGGATCAGGAAGATGAACACAATAACCGAGGCGGCAATTTTAAGCGCCGTACTCTGATATCTTTTGCCAAAATATTCAGGCATGGTGGCGCTGTGCAAATGCTGGGTCATAAGTCTTGTACGGCGACCGAGAATTATCCATGCGAGAAGTGAGCCAATGACCGCATTTCCGATACCGATCCAAGAGGAAGCTATACCGTACTTCCATCCAAACTGACCCGCATATCCGACGAAAATAACCGCCGAAAAATATGATGTGCCGTACGCGAACGCGGTGAGCCAAGGACCGACAGAACGTCCGCCAAGTACAAATCCGCTTACATCAGTCGAATGTTTTCTGCAATACAGTCCGACAGAGACCATGACCGCAAAGAAAACGATCAACAATCCGATTTTTAAAACCATTTTAAACCATCCTTTCTCTTTTGCGGGCAAAACAAAAAACCCGCTCTCTTTTTTAGCAGAGGACGAGCTTTACCCGTGGTACCACCTCAATTCATCATGACCTCGCGATCATGACCTTAGAAGGTATCCGAAATACCTATGTTCTGTGACGGGAACTCCCGTTGCAGCCTACTTGGGAGGCTCAACCCCTTTCGGTGCACTGCTCGCAAAATGTATTCGGCTGCGCTTCCGTCATTGCCTCGCAGCGACCGGCAACTCTCTCAAGGCTTTCACGCACCTACTTGTTTCTGCTCAAACGCATTTATATGTACATTTATACTAACATAAATATCCAATTTATGCAAGATAAATTTTATAAAAATCCAAAAAATTTTCAAAAAACTCTTGACAAATTTTAAAAAAGGTATTATACTGTTAGAGTTGTTTGGTAAAAACAGTGACTTGCGAGCATGCTGGAACCGGCAGACAGGCACGTTTGAGGGGCGTGTGCTTATGGCGTGTGGGTTCAAGTCCCACTGCTCGCACCATTTATTGCCTGATTGTGTAAGGGTAGCACGAGTGACTCTGACTCACTTTGTCTGGGTTCGAATCCTAGTCAGGCAGCCACAGGCGTCCGGCATCTGCCGGACGCTTTTATTTTTCGAAAACGCAAACAGATCCGTTTTTATACTGATAAATCGGGGTGACTATATGCTGAAAAAGCTTAAACAAAAGACGTTGTCGGCAAACGATTATGTTTATGTATTTATAAAGTGGCTGATCTTCGCCACTATCACCGGCAGCCTGAGCGGCGCGGTGATCTCGCTGCTCAGAATATGCATATCATATGCCACCGAGTTCAGAACGGCGCACAGCATAATCATTCTGCTGCTGCCCTTCGCGGGACTTTTGATCGTGTTTATATACAAAATCTGCAAAATGGAGAACAACTCAGGGACCAATAACGTTATACGCTCGGCGAGAAATGAGGAGACAGTACCTTTCAGGCTCGCGCCTTTGATTTTCTTTGCGACAGTCCTGACGCATCTGTTCGGCGGAAGCGTGGGCAGGACCGGAGCCGCGCTGCAGATCGGCGGCAGCATAGGCGAGCTTTCCAAAAAAATATTCAAACTTGAAAAAGAGGATGCGAACATAATCATCATGTGCAGCATGAGCGCTGTGTTTTCCGCCTTGTTCGGAACACCGCTGACCGCCACATTTTTTGCCCTTGAGGTAATCGCTGTGGGCGTTATTCAGTACTCGGCGTTCATACCGTGTCTGCTGGCGTCTGTGCTGGCGTATAAAATAACGCTTCTGTTTGGGATCGACCCCGGCGTTTATGCTTTGGCGTCAGTGCCGCAGCTTCACCTGATCAGCTTTTTTAAAACAATAGCCGTCGCAATTATTTGCGCGGCGGTAAGCATAGTATTCTGCGTCGGGATTTTCGGAACCGAAAAAACAATGAAAAAATATTTTAAAAATCCTTACATACGGGTTTTTGTGGGCGGCACCGTAATCGCCGCTCTGACATTCGCGCTGGGAACAACCGATTATAACGGCACCGGCGCGGAAGTTATAAATGCCGCAGTAGAAGGCGGAAAGGCTGTTCCGTACGCATTTGCGCTGAAGATCCTATTCACCGTAATAACAATCGGAGCCGGATTTAAAGGCGGAGAGATCCTGCCCGCGCTGTTTATCGGTGCCACCCTCGGCTGCACCTTAGGCGGGGTCTTTCACCTGGATACAGGATTTGCCGCGGCTCTCGGCATGGTTTCAATGTTCTGCGGGGTGGTCAACTGTCCGATAGCAGCCGTGTTTTTCAGCGTTGAATTGTTCGGCTCGGACGGCATTGTGCTGTTTGCCACCGCCGCGGCGGTGAGCTACCTTATGTCCGGATACTACGGCTTGTACAGCAGTCAGAAAATCGAGTACTCAAAGCTCGGCACCGATTATGTTGACGTGTATACAAAACGCAAATATTGATTTATTTTAAGGTATACGCCGTCCACTCTTGAGACTGCTTTGTGTTTATTAAGCTAAGCCCCGCTTCGGTCAGAGCAATCTTTACTTCATCCGCTCTCTCGTTGATTATTCCGGAACACACGAACACAGCCCCCGGCTTCATAAAACCGCGGACATACGGCGAGAGAGCTATGATCACGTCAGCCACGATATTTGCCGCCACAAGGTCGTAGGTCCCGAATCTTTCCCGAACATGAGGGTTTGCGATTATATCGCCCGAAGTCACGGTATAGCGTCTCTTGTCAACACCGTTCAGTGCCAGATTTGAATACGCCACATCCACAGCGGCAGGGTCGATATCGACCGCATCGCAGTGCGCGGCGCCGAGAAGCAGCGCTATTATCGAAAGAATTCCGCTGCCGCAGCCCAAGTCCAGCATGGTGTCTCCGGGATTGATATATTTTTCGATTTCCTCAATACAAAATCTTGTGCTGTCATGCGAACCGGTCCCGAACGTCATGCCCGGATTAACCTTAAACACCGTCCGGTCCGTCCCGCCCTCAAGAGGCTGCCATTCGGGCTGAATAAGCACTTTTTCGCCGATCTCAAGAGGCTTAAAATATTGCTTCCAGTTCTCGGACCAGTCCTCGTCCTTGACGCGCGCCGTCATTATTTTAAGCGCTCCGAAAGCGCCGGGAACATCCGACGCCTTAAGTTCCGCCACAGCCGCTTCGATTTTTCCAAGCAGCTCAAAACCGCCCTCGTCATCACTGACATAGGCGGTTATGCGCGTGTCCGCGGTCTTGAGCTTTTCAAGCTCCTCGTCCACATAGTCCCAGTATTTTCGATTATTTTCAAGAAAATCGATAAAATCGTCCTTATCCGAGATCTCGACCCCGTCTATGCCTATATCGCTCAGCGCGGCGCACACGGGATCGATCCCCCGATTTGTGGTTATAATATTGATCTTTATCCAATCCATAGTTATAATATTGATCCTTTTAAGAATTATCTCATATCAAAGGGATTTCATCACCGCAAAGCGGTAGGGCTCCCGAAAAGTCCTGTGGACTTTTTGGGAAAGCGGCGGAAACCCGAAGCGGTATAGCTTTCACGCCTCGCGTGAAAGCGGGTAAGCGGAGGGATTTCCGCCGCTTAACCCGGAGGCCACTGAAGGTTTCTGCCCGCCAGCAGGTGGAAGTGCAGATGACCCACGGTCTGTCCTCCGTCCTCGCCGCAATTATTGACAATTCTGTAGCCCTTTTCGGCAAATCCGCGCTCCTTGGCAACCTTTGCAGCCGCCTCAAATATCTTTCCGACCACCGCCGAGTTCTCGGCAGTGATCTCGTTAGCGGAGCCGATGTGGGTTTTGGGTACGAAAACAATATGCTCCGGCGCCTGAGGCGCGATATCTAAAAAAGCATAAACGCTGTCGTCCTCATAAACCTTTGTTGACGGCACCTCACCTGCGATTATTTTACAAAACAAGCAATCTGACATTCCGACTCCTCCTTTACTTCTTAAGCAGTTTTTCAAGTATTCCTTTAACGCTCTTCATAGCTTCCTCCGCCTTTTCGGGGATCTTGCCGCCCGCCTGAGCACTGTCCGGCTTACCGCCGCCGCCGCCGCCGAGCTGCTTGGCGACCTCCGAAACGACCTTGCCCGCGTGCGCACCCTTATCTATCGCTTCCTTTGAAGTCATAGAAATAAGGTTGACCTTTTCGCCCGCCTTGGACGCCAGCACGATCAGTGATTTTGGAAGCTTTGCCTTTATGCTGTCGCCAATTTCGCGCATTGTGTTCATATCAACATTGTCATCCAGGACCTTGGTAACAACTTTGATGCCGTCCACTTCCTCGGCCCCCTCCATAACGTCGTCAAGGCTGTTTCTGGCAAGTTTGCTCTTTAGTCTGTCTATCTCGCGGCGCAGCTCGCGGTTCTCGGTCATAACGCCCTCGGCGCGGCTGAGCAGATCAGCCTGACCGGTTTTCAGCGCCGACGCAACATCATAGAGCAGAAGCGACTGATTGCGGCACAACTCAATCACGTTGTGACCGGTTGTACCCTCAATACGTCTTACGCCGGCAGAAACTCCGGTTTCGCTGAGAATTCTCATACAGCCCAGCTTTCCGGTATTGTTCACGTGTGTGCCGCCGCAAAGCTCAATGCTGAAATCGCCCATTCTTACCACACGCACACGATTGCCGTACTTTTCGCTGAACAGAGCCATAGCGCCCATTGTTTTGGCTGTGGCAATATCCTCCTCAAAGCACTCAACATTGATAGTTTCCATTATTTTGTCGTTGACGATTGTTCCGACTTCGAGCTGCTCGTCCACAGTCATAGCCTGAAAATGTGAGAAGTCAAATCTGAACCGGTGTTCGTCCACATACGAGCCTGCCTGAGCCACGTGCTTGCCCAGCACCTTGCGCAGCGCCGCCTGCAGCAGATGAACCGCCGAATGGTTGCGCATGATCGCCTTGCGCCGCTCGGCGTCGATTGCACACGTGACAGTCTCTCCGACGCTGATCTCACCGTTCTGGACAACGCAGGCGTGATAAAACTTTCCGTTTTTCTTGGTGGTATCATTTACCCGAACCGAAGCAGCGTCCGTTTGAATATATCCGGTGTCGCCCACCTGACCGCCGCTTTCGGCGTAGAATACCGAGCGGTCAAGCACCACTATCACCTCATCGCCCTGCTCCGCCTTGTCAACTCTCACATTGTCCTTGGCGATCGCCAGAACCTTGGACTTTCCTGTAAACTTTTGGTAGCCCTCAAAAACGGTAGCGTCCTTTATGTCGATGAAGATATCATCCTCCCATGCAGTCTCATCATTGTTGCCGCGGGCGTTTTTCGACTGGGTGCGCTGCTTGTTGAGCAGATCCTGAAACAACTTCTCGGCAACCACAAATCCGTTCTCGCCCATTATTTCCTTAGTGAGGTCTATCGGAAAACCGTAGGTGTCATAAAGCTTAAAGGCTCTCTCGCCGTCAAGCTCGTTTATTCCGCTCTCCTTCATTTCGCGTATATAGTTTTTAAGAATAAGTATACCCTGATCTATCGTACTGTTGAAACGCTCCTCCTCGCTCTTTATAACGCTTTCGATATACTCAAAGTTAGAGTCAAGCTCCGGATATGCGCTCATTGACTCGTCTGCAACGACTCTCGCCAGCTTATAAAGGAACGTCCCCTTAATACCCAAAAGTCTGCCGTGGCGGGCTGCCCTGCGGAGCAGTCTGCGCAGCACGTAGCCTCTGCCCTCGTTGGACGGAAGCACGCCGTCCGCAGTCATGAAAACGGTGCTGCGGATGTGATCGGTGATTACCCTGAGCGATGTGTCGATATGCTGATCCTTGCCGTATTTCACGCCGGCGATCTCCGCTGCAGCGTCAAGCACACGTCTGATCGTGTCAACCTCAAAAATCGACGTTGTACCCTGCATAATGCAGGCAATTCTCTCAAGACCCATACCGGTGTCGATATTGGGATGAGCCAGCTTGTTGTAAGTGCCGTTCTCGTCTCTGTCAAACTGAGTGAATACCAAATTCCAGAACTCAACATATCTGTCGCAGTCGCAGCCCACGGCGCAGTCCGGACTGCCGCAGCCGTATTCCTCGCCGCGGTCATAGTAGATCTCGGAGCAGGGACCGCATGGACCCGTGCCGATCTCCCAGAAATTGTCCTCCTTGCCCAGATGTACGATCCTGTCCTTTGACACGCCCACATGGTTTACCCAGATATCCTCCGCCTCGTAATCATCCTCATACACGCTGACCCAAAGGCGGTCAACGGGGATCTCAAGAACCTCGGTGATAAACTCCCACGCCCACTTGGTTGCGTCCATCTTGAAATAATCACCGAACGAGAAGTTGCCGAGCATCTCAAAGAATGTACCGTGGCGGGCGGTAAGTCCCACCTGCTCAATATCCGGCGTTCTGATACACTTCTGGCAGGTGGTGACGCGCTTCGCGGGCGGTACCTCCTTGCCGGTAAAGTAAGGCTTAAGCGGCGCCATGCCCGCGTTGATCAGCAGCAGACTGGCGTCGTTCTGTGGAACCAGCGGAAACGAGGGCAGGCGCAAGTGCTGCTTGCTCTCAAAAAACGACAAAAACTTTTCGCGTATTTCATTTAAACCTAATTTTTCCATATTATCTACCTCGTTTTATATTTTCACTAAATAATAATTATACCAATTTTACTCGCTTTCGTCAAGGGTTTTGCATATATACTTGTATATTTCCCCCGCTTTTCGCTTAAGAGCGTCTTTTGTCCGGCTTGCCTCGTATTTGTAACCCGCATCGATCTTAAGCTCCAGCATGGGCGAACCCGCGTCAAGCATAGTCACCGCCGCCATATACCGTCCTCCGCCGATCGGGATGATCTCGCTTACAATTCCGTTCGGATTGGTCTTTTCATCAAATTCCTCGCTCTCGGCAGCCGCCTTGATTTTTCTGCGTATGCTGCCGGGAACTCTTCCGCGGAAGAACTCATCGGTATCAACGCCTTTGCCGGTCAGGCGGACACATTCCTCGTTTCTGTAGTATACACGCTCTGTAAACCCGTCCTCGATAAGCTCGCTGAGCATTATCGTCAGGTCAAAATAGCTCATCACATTCTCGTCCCATGTCAGCAGTCCGGTCAGCCTCTCCAGCGAGACCGGGTACTTGTACTGCTTGAGAGTATAAAGAATGGCAAACTTCATCTCATCTTTTTCCAAAAACATAAATTATTCTCCAATATTACTTTTCATAATCTGTGTAGGGCTTTTTGTGCTTAAAATAAATTCCCACAAGCCCCATGCCCGCGTGCGCGGTGATAACCGGTCCTATCTTGTAGTAAGTTATCTTTTTGGGTTTTACCCGCTCGCGGATAAGCGCCTCAACAATTTCAACTTTGTCCGGCGCGTCGGTATCCAGTATTATTATCTCGTTTTCTTCCGGGTCTTCCATACGCTCCTCGGCGTAGCCCACAAGGACCGACATCGCTTTCTTGAGTCCGCGCACTTTTTTGTACGCCTCGACAAGACCGTCGCATATCATAAGTATCGGCTTAATATCAAGCAGCGCGCTGATCGCCATTGTGGTCGCCTTGATCCTGCCTCCCTTTTTGAGAAACGTCAGATCGTCCACCACAAAATACGCGGTGTCGTGCTTGTAGGCGTGTTCAAGGTAATCCACCACCTCCTGCTTGGAAGCGCCGCGCTCTGCCATTTCCGCCGCGGCGATCACCGGCATACCTATCGCCATGGTGTACATCTCGGAGTCGATTATTGTTATGTCAAACCCTTCGTCCTCAATAAGCTTCTGCGCGACCAAGTGGGCGGTGTTGTTGATCCCGCTGCCGTTTGACGAAATAGAGATGTAGATTATCTGATTATCCTTGCCTATTTCTCTGAACATCGCCTCAACATCGTTCGGTGACATCTGGCTTGTGGTGGGGACGTTTTCGCTGCCGCGCACCATTTTGTAAAATTCTTCCGCGTCAAAATCGCGGTCCGCGATAATGCTTTTGCCGTCTAAATTCACCGTGAAAGGCAGCACACTGATGTCATGCTCCTTAGCAATATCTGACGGTATATCCGCCCCTCTGTCTACCATAAACTTGATCATTGTGTTGTCTCCTTTTGTATTTTTTGATTATTGATAATATCAGCTGAATGATGTTTCCGCCGTTCATATGGGACGGCGCCCTCGACGTCACAGGGAGAGGCTTTTCTCTTATGGCTCCCCTTCATTTATGAGGGGGAGCTGTCACCGAAGGTGACTGAGGGGGTGAAAACACTACCCTTTCCACCGCTATCGTAGTCCCCTTCTAATGAAGCGCTTGGTCAAAATCGCAAGCGATTTTGAAAGGTCGCTTTGAGCCCGCACGCTACGCGCGCTAATTATCCCCTCCGTAAACGTAAGGAGAGGCTTTTGTGGGAAGAGGAGCAACCGCCGATAATGGCGAAGCTTCCAAAGCCTGCGAGGAAGCAAGTAAAAAGGCGGATTGTGACGACCGTGTAGTCGCTAGTTCCTATTCCCTAGTCCCTACGTTGTTAAATTCCCCTCGGTCTGCATTCCCTCAAAATCATGACGGCGCAAAACCTCGTACAGGATTATCGCGACCGCGTTTGATAAATTCAGCGAGCGCATATCGCTAAGCATCGGTATCCTTACGCAGCTTTCGTAATTCCTGCGCAGCAGATCCTCAGGCAGACCCTTGGTTTCCTTACCGAACACAAGAAAAATCTCCCGACCCTCGTCCGACACGCTCCTGTAATCTATGTCCGAGTAGGTCTTCTTCGCCTTTGTCGAACAGTAGAAAAATCTGCCGTTCGGGTACTTTTCCAAAACCTCGCCAAACGAGCCGTATTCATAAAGCTCAAGCTCCGACCAGTAATCCAGACCCGCGCGGCGCACCTGCTTCTCGCTTATGTCAAACCCAAGCGGATGCACCAGATGCAGCGCGGCTCCCGTCACACTGCAGGTCCTTGAAATGTTGCCGGTATTTGAGGGGATTTCCGGCTCAACCAAAACTATGTTTATTTTCAAACCGCACCCCTCCGATCACGCCCAGAATTTTCGGTCAAGTGACCGGTACTGGATAGCCTCGGCAATATGCTGCTGTTCTATATTCTCGCTCTCGTCAAGATCGGCTATCGTCCGCGCCACCTTGACAATACGGTTGTATGCTCTTCCGCTCATGCCCATACGGTTAAACGCCGTTTTAAGCATCTCGTTTGCGGCAGAACTTAAGCGGCAATACTCATCCATAAGCGCCGGAGTCAGCATACTGTTGGAATGAATTCTCTGACCCTTATATCTCTCGTTCTGTATCTTTCTCGCCTTGTCGACACGTTTCTTGATATCGGCTGACGATTCGGGTTTTGTATTGCTTTCAAGATCCTCATAATCGACAGCCGGGACCTCGATATGAAGATCGATACGGTCAAGCAGCGGACCGCTGATCTTTCCGAGATACGAGGCGATCTTTTTCGGAGTGCAGGTGCAGTCGTGCTTTCTGTCTCCGTAATATCCGCAGGGGCAAGGGTTCATTGACGCCACAAGCATTACGTTGCACGGATATGAGCATGAACCCTGGACTCTGGTTATAGTGACGGTTCCGTCCTCCAGCGGCTGGCGCAGAACCTCCAGCGCGTCCTTGCGGAACTCCGGAAGCTCGTCCAAAAACAGCACACCGTTATGTGACAGGCTTATCTCGCCGGGCTTCGGATTTGCCCCGCCGCCGGACAGTCCCACCGCCGAGACAGTATGATGCGGGTTCCTGAACGGACGCGTCATTATCATAGGCAGCCCGCCGGGCATTTTCCCCGCTATGCTGTAAATCTTTGTCGCCTCAAGCGCCTCATCGAATGTCAGATCCGGAAGTATCGTGGGAAGTCTCCGTGCAAGCATTGTCTTGCCCGAACCCGGAGGTCCGATGAGCAGCACATTATGTCCGCCCGCCGCCGCGACCTCCATGGCGCGCTTGACATTCTCCTGACCCTTGACCTCCGAAAAATCACAGGAGTATTTCGCCGCCTTGCCGAACACCTCGTTTATGTCTATCTTAGTCGAATTAATCAGCTTGCGTCCCGAAAGATGATCCACAAGCTCGGACAAAGTTCCGACGCCGTATACATTGACGCCGCTCACGACCGCAGCTTCCTTAGCATTCTCAACAGGCACGAACACACTTTTTATTCCCGACTGATACGCCT
Organism: uncultured Monoglobus sp.; assembly: GCA_947624495.1. Classification (GTDB taxonomy): domain Bacteria; phylum Bacillota; class Clostridia; order Monoglobales; family Monoglobaceae; genus Monoglobus. The sequence goes on from CANQKP010000004.1 coordinate 13,759, forward strand.
TTATGACCATGGGCAGCACACCGTTGATCCGTCTGACCTTACCGTCCAGAGAAAGCTCGCCCATAAACGCGCAGCCGCCGAGGTCGCCGCAGAAAACCTGCTCCGACGCGGTGAGCAAGCCGACCGCTATCGGCAGATCAAGGTAAGCGCCCTCCTTCTTAACGTCAGCCGGAGCTAAGTTTATAACGATTTTCTTGCCCGGTACCACAAAGCCCGCATTATAAAGCGCGCTTCTGATGCGTTCCTTGGACTCTCTCACTGACGCATCCGGCAGACCGACTATCTCCCATGCGGGGAAACCGCCGCTCACGCCGGTCTCAACGCTGATTATGTAGCCGTCAATGCCCTGAAGTCCGCAGCTGTTAATTTTTGTAATCATTTTGCATCTTCCTTCTGCTTATATCTCCACATATCTTTTATCATACTCGCTTTTGCTGAAGTAGGTTGAAAGTATCGGTTCAAACAGCACGCCCTCCCGGACCCGTATTTCCGGATGCCTTATGGTCGCCTGTATTGCCTTGTACACAAACCCGGCTGCCAAATTCGCCGCCTCGGTTATCGGCTCGCCCTTAAGCAAAGCCCCTGTCAGCACTGAGGTGTAAACGTCGCCTGTACCGTGGAACAGCCGGTTCACATAGCCGCAGTCAACCTTGTAATACTTTCCCGTATCGCCGTCATACACAGCCACACACATAGAATTTTCGGAGTCCATAACGCTGGTGATCGCCACGTACTTCGCGCCGAGCCGCGAAAGTTTTTTGAGATACTTTTTTATAGTCGCGTTGTTCACCGGATGGTCGGGACACTCCTCATCGATCAGCAGACACGCCTCGGTCAGATTGGGAGTAATAACGTCCGCTATACCGCAAAGCCCCTTCATTCCGTCAACCATTTTCCTGATTTTCGGCGTGTAAAACCCTCCGTTTACCAACGAGCTGTCGCCCATAACCGGGTCAACCACAATAAGCGCGCCGTCCGCCTTGGCGTCTGTCATAAATCTTTTGATTATCTCAAGCTGCTCGGAGCTGCCCATATATCCGCTGTACACCGCGTCAAACCTAAGTCCGAGCTTCTTCCAGTGATCGATTATTCCCTGCATCTGATCCGTCAGATCCATAAACGTATAGCCCTTAAACTCATATGTATGAGTCGAAAGCACCGCCGTGGGCAGAGGGCAGACCTCAATTCCCATAGCGGACATAATCGGTATGACCTCGGTCAGCGACACTTTGCCAAACCCCGATATATCCTGGACCGCGCAGGCGCGCGGTATAACATTGTGTATCTTATTCATCTGCGCCACCTCGTTTATCATCAAGCTGCTCAAGCTCTGTCTCGGTCAGTTCGCGTATCTCTCCGGGTCCTAAATTCCCGTCAAGGCAAAGCCGGTTCATTTTTATCCGCCTGAGCGCCAGTACGTTTTTGCCGACCGCCGAAAACATCCGCTTGACCTGATGAAATTTCCCTTCATATATCACAACTTTCGCTGTATTTACGCCGTATATCTCAAGCTCTGACGGTTTGCATTTAAACCCGTCCTCAAGAATGAGTCCGGCTTTGAATTTTTCAATATCTTCCGTCGTTATCTGCGCGTCAAGCTCCGCTATATAGGTCTTAGGCACATGACTTTTGGGACTCAGCAGCCGATGAGCCATCCTGCCGTCGTTGGTCAGGACGCACAGCCCCTCGGTGTCGATATCCAGCCTGCCCACCGGGAACAAATTCATATGCTTAAACTCCTGCGGAACATAATCGCACACAGTCGGGAGTTTCGCATCCTCCGTTGCGGAAACACAGCCCTTCGGCTTGTTCAGCATAAGATACGCAAACTCGCGGTACCTGGCTTGCGCACCGTCAATATAAACCTTGTCGCAGTATGGGTCAACAGCAGTCTCAGGTCTTATGCCGGTCATGCCGTCGATCTTCACGCGCCCGCTTTTTATCATTTTTTTAACATCAGTCCTGGAGCCGAGTCCCAGACCGCTCGCGAGATATTTATCAAGTCTCATTTATATTCCTTGCCTTACTCATAAAAATCCGGATTTAACAATATACTTAATATATACGGCATAGCATAAGGAGCGTATCCATGAAAAAAGCAGTTAAAAAATATAAGTATAAAATTATCTTTGTAATCGCCGCCGCGCTTATGATCGCGGTGATTTTTGCTCTGTTTTCCGTGGACGGAGCCGCGAACCAAAAGAATATCGATTTCATAAACTCTTTCGGCTGGTCGGTCAAGGACGCTCCGTCGGACATTTCGCATATCACCGTACCCGAAAACTTGAGCGATATTTACCTAATACATTCCCAGATTTCGGGGATCGAAGGCTCGTCGATCACCGACTTTCGCGGCAAAAGCATAACCCGGTACTCCTACACCGTACTCAACCACCAAAACTCCGAAAGCGGCAAAATACGCGCCGATGTGTTTGTGTATAAAACCGACATAATCGCAGCGGACATCGCAGACATTTCACCCGGCGGACGCATAAGCCCGATTTCGGATTTATCGGAAATGACGCCCGATTAAAATAATTATATCACAATGTAACGGCTGTTGCAACAAAAATCAAATTTTTTAAAAAATTTAAAAAATTTTCTATTTTTCTATTGCTATTTGGTAAAAAATATTATATAATGTGAACATAAGATAAGCTTTGCAAGAATGCTTATTAGTTTAATTTATACAATCAACTGGAGGTAGTATTATGACGTACAATATCATCACAAAGAAGTTCAGCCTATCCGACACGAGTAAGGATAAAATTTTGAACAAGGTAAAACGGCTGGACAAGTTTTTTGACGACAATACAAACGAATGTAAAATTGTCGTATCTGAGTTTAAGGACGATATCATCGTTGAGATCACTTTCCGCTACAAAGGATTTATAATCCGGGCGGAGGATAAGAACCGTGATCTGCTCACTGCCGTTGATAATTGCCTCAGTGCCATTGACAGACAAATCCGCAAGAACAAGACAAAGCTCTCAAAACGTCTCCGGGGCGGCGGCTTTGACCAATACGTTGCCATTACTCCCGAACCGGAGCAGGTCGAGGAAGAGACCGAGTTCAAAATCATCAAGAAAAAGACGATCTCCGCGAAACCTATGATGGCTGAGGAAGCGATCTTGCAGATGAATATGCTGGGTCATTCGTTCTTCATCTTTAACAATCCGGACACTATGCAGCCCAATATTGTTTATAAGAGAAAAGACGGAAACTACGCTTTAATCGAGCTTGACTGATAAGAATTTAAAACAGCTCCGCCGAAAATCGGCGGAGCTGTTTGGTTTTATTTATTAAGCAATCCTGCCGCCCAGGTTTTATCCCCGTCCGATACCCGATACGAGTCCCTGAGCTTTCGCACTGTCATTTTAAGCACGCTTTCACCGAGGTCAAACTCATCTTCAAGCCAACTTTTGGTGAGATCCCGATGCTTGGCAAACGCGGTAGCGATAAGCCATGCCTGCGCCATGTTCACATAGTACTCACTGCTCTTTACGCTGTTCACTTGACTTAAGGCGTAAGCGGCGCTGTTTTCGTCACTCAGATAGTGATCCAGCAGAATTATTATTCCCACCCGCTGTTCCCACGGGTTTTCGCTCTTTAAAAATCTGTATATTTCTATTTTATATTCCTCAATATAGTTTTTTATCCCCTTAAACGAGCTTACCGGCACGTCGCAGCACGCCCAGTTCTTAACCATAGCTGCGTATGTTCGTATCCTCTGGCAAAGCTCGCCGAACGGCAGCTTCATCGCCCCGACCGTCAGACCGGTTATGATTATTTCCTCCTGAGTCAATGCTTCCTTGTGCTCATATGTAACATAGTCAAGAAACCCCCGACCGTCGGATCTTGCAATTTCCTTCGCGATGCGGCGCAGCTCAGGCACTCTTATCCCGATTATCGCACAGCCTGAATCAGGCGTAATTTTATTGTTGAACTCTCGGTATTTTTCATCAGCGAGAGACTTTAAATACCCGACATATTCCGCATAGCTTTTTTTATTCCAGTTGACCGCGCTTAAGTTCATCCGTATCCTCCGTTTCCGCCGCATCCAGCACATTGATAACTTTAACACCGCTGTCTAAAGCATAGCTCACGGTGTACGCCGTTCCTCCGCGGGGTCTCTTAATGTAAGCCAAAACAACACGGCTGTTGTCGACCATGAACCGGTTGCGCTTTCGCATACAGTATGAGTTGTATGCACGCGACACAAATATAATCTCATCCGCCGCGTCCAGAACGCCTCGGTAACGCTTTTTCTGGACAGCGGTCCATGATTTGTCCTGCTTCTCGCATGGCAGCGCCATTATCAGACGTATATCCGGCTTTCTGCTTCTTGCCGATATGACTGCCTCTGCCGCCTCAATGTCAAACCCTATGGCGCCGCCTGAGATGAAGCAGCGTATTCCATCCCCGTAAAGCGCGTCTATCGCGCTGCTCAGACCGCGGCGCACAGCCTCAATATCGCCGCCGGATATAATCCTGTGTCCTGTAAAGCAGCAGGCGGTATCTCTGTCAAGCCTTGCGGCATTATTTTCCGTCAAATTAATCACCGCAGCAATTATATCACACTTTTCCAAGGTTTACAAGCATTTTGTTACAGCGGCGCGATCATTCTGATCAACATAACAACCGAGAGTACCACAACTCCTGCCGACAGCAGCCACAGCAGTCCCTGCACCGCGACCTTCTGACGCAGCGACGGCTTTTGCGCATCTCTTGACGGATACATAAATCCGTTTATGATTCGATGCGCCTCTATCAGCAAATCGCTTTCATAACCCTTGTCATAAGGATTTTTGTCGCCCTTGTCTCTTAAAATCAATATCGCCTGTTCAATTTTGTCGGAACGTATATCGTTAATAATTACTACCTGACGTTTGTTTTTTAAAATCATAATATCATTCCTTATCGCTCTGCTTTTAATGTTAATGATATTATTATCATCAGGCAAGGCAAATATACCCAGCAAACAAAACTTTTACATCATAATGAATAACCGCGGCAGCGCGTTATGCACTGCCGCGGTGACCCGAATTTATTTCTCCAATATTTTTTTCGCGGTCTGAGCGTCCTTAATGTCAATCAGGCATGATATTTCTGTCTCCGCCGTGGTTATCAGCTTAACCCGTATATCCTCCTGTGCAAGAAGCGCAAACAGCTCCGCCGCGACGCCTGCCTCATAGCGCATTCCATCGCCGCTGAGCAGGATCTTTGTGTTGTTGCCGTTTATGTCCGCCGTGATCTGCGGCGAAAGCGACCTGAACTTGCCGGTCAACCCTATGACGGCAGCAAGATCGTCCTCCGACAGGGTAAATGACAGATTTATGCTGTTCTTATACGGCGCCGTCTGACTTATCATGTCAATGCTTATATCGTTGTCGGAGATAATCCCCAATATCCGAGCAACGCTGCTTGGGTCGTTTGGGATATTATTCAGCGTGACGATCGCTATCCCCGAAAAAAACTGTACATTCGTTATTGTCTTTATCATAATGCGGCCTCCTTTATTTAGAGTTTTCTATAAGGTCCTTCATATTATACATTCCGGCGCTCTTTCCGTTCATAAACGCCGCCGCCTTTACCGCGCCGACCGCGAACACCTCTTTTGAAGCGGCGGAATGTTTAAGCTCGATCACCTCGTCGGTGCCTGCAAAAATGACGTCATGCTCGCCGACAATCGTTCCGCCCCGCACCGAATGTATTCCGATCTCGGTTTTGCCGCGTTTTCTGCGAACCGAATGTCTGTCATAGGTATATTCCGGATTATAGGAAACGACCTCCGACAAAGCGTCGGCAATAGCCAGCGCGGTACCGCTGGGCGCGTCCAGCTTCCGGTTATGATGCTTCTCTACGATCTCAATGTCAAACCCGCCGTCCAGCAGCTTTGCCGCCTTGCAGGCAAGATCAATGAGCAAATTAATCCCAATCGACATATTAGCCGAGAAGAATATGGGCGCGGTCTTAGCCGCTTCGTTCATTCTTGCTCTCTGCTCATCTGAAAGTCCGGTGGTGCAGATAACCGCCGGAGTTTTTGTCTCGGCAACATAGTCTATAATTCCGTCAAACGCGGAGGGGTGCGAAAAGTCAATTATAACGTCAAACTCCTCTTTTATGTCCGCGAAGCTTGAATACACCGGAAATCCGCAGTCGGACGCCGTGTTTATGTCATAACCCGCGGCGATATCAACAGCCGCGGTCTCGCGGCAGACCCTCGCCACCGCCTTGCCCATGTGTCCGCTTGCTCCGCTAAGTAAAATCTTTGTCATTTGTATCCCAGCTTTCAAATTAAAGTTTGCATTGTACGCCGTGCTTTTTAAGCTCGGCTTTAAGTACATTAAGATTGCTCTCTTCCATATCGCAGAGAGGCATTCTGAGCGGCCCCGCACCGTAACCCAGCTCGTTCATAGCCGTCTTTATCGGAATGGGATTGACCTCGATAAACAGAGCGTTGATCAGCGAAAGCTGTTTTAAGAACAGCTCTCTTGAGCGCTCAAGCTCGCCGCTTTCGAACAGCGCGCAAATCTCGTGGGTCTCAGCCGGCAGAATATTGGAAAGCACGGATATAACACCGCTGCCGCCCAGCGACATTACCGGAACGATAATGTCGTCGTTGCCGGCGTATATAACAAGGTCGGTCTCCGCCGCGATCTTGGCGACAAACGCCAAGTCTCCGGTCGCCTCTTTTATTGCGTTGATGTTCGGTATCTCGGAAAGCTTCTTTAGCGTGTCGATAGAAAACGACAGTCCTCCGGTCCTTCCGGGTATATTATAAAGTATTATCGGGATCTTAACGCTGTCCGCAACAGCCTTTATGTGAGCGTAAAGTCCCTTTTGTGTCGTTTTGTTGTAATACGGCGCCACGATCAGCAGTCCGTCCGCTCCGACGCTTTCGGCATAGCGGCTCAGCTCCACCGCGTGCTTGGTGTCATTGCTGCCCGTGCCGGCTATCACGGGTATTCTGCCTGCGGTCTTTGAAACCGTGAACCTGATAACCTCTTTATGCTCCTCATCAGGCATAGTCGCGGACTCTCCCGTGGTGCCGCACACGATAATAGCATCGGTGCCGTATTTTACGTGCATTTCGATCAGCTCTTCAAGCTTATCATAATTAACTCCGTTTTCGGTAAACGGCGTGATGATCGCCACACCGCTTCCGGTAAAAATAGGCTTTTTCATATCGGAAAATCCTTTCTTGAATTTGTTTAGTCAAAATATCCCTTTGCAGCCAAAAGCTCCGCCATAAGCACCGCTCCGCCGGCGGCTCCGCGAAGAGTGTTGTGGCTCATTGAAACCATTTTGTAATCATACTGAGACGACTCGCGCAGTCTGCCGCAGGAAATTGCCATTCCGCCGTCTATCTCCCTTGCCTCTTTGATCTGAGGCTTGTCGGGCTGCTCAGCCTCGGTGTAAACATATATGAATTGTTTAGGCGCATGGGGCAGACCAAGCTCCTGAGGCTCACCCTTAAACTCTCTCCACATATCCTCGATCTCGCTTATCGTCGGCTTGTTGTTCCGATCCTTAAAGCTGAAGAATATAGCGGCGGTGTGTCCGTCAGATACCGGGACCCTGTACGTCTGACACTCAATGCTGAGCGCGGTTGACGGCACGATCTCCTCTCCCTTGATCTCGCCCAGGATCTTGTTCGGCTCAACCTCGGACTTCATTTCCTCGCCGCCGATATACGGAATAAGATTATCGACCATCTCAGGCCAGGTCTCAAACGTCTTTCCCGCTCCGGATATTGCCTGGTAGGTCGTAACCAGCGCCTTGTCGATCGGATATTTTTGATTTATGACTGCCAAAGCCGGCAGGTACGACTGGAGCGAGCAGTTAGACTTAACCGCAATAAATCCGCGCTTTGTGCCGAGCCGCTTGCGCTGCGCGTTTATGATCTCCGCGTGCCGGGGATTGATTTCCGGAATGATCATAGGCACATCCGGAGTATGGCGATGAGCCGAGTTGTTGGAGACGACCGGACACTCTGCCTTGGCATATCTCTCCTCAAGCGCCTTGATCTCGTCCTTTTTCATATCGACCGCGCAAAAGACAAAATCCACAAGACCCGCGATTTTCTCCACATCGGCGGTCGCGTCATAAACAACCATATCCTTAACCGAGTCGGGAATTTCCTGAGTCATAGCCCAGCGCTTTCCCACAGCCTCAGTATACTTCCTGCCCGCGCTTCTGGGAGAAGCGGCAAGCAGCTTTATATTAAACCACGGATGATCGTGAAGCAGCGTTATGAAGCGCTGACCAACCATACCTGTGGCGCCGATAATTCCAACATCATACTGTTTCAAAACTATAATCCTCCTTGAATTCATTCGTATATATAATTATATGACAATATCCTTATTATGTCAAATGCTTTTTTCGCTTTCGGCGTAAATTTTTAACCGCCGCGCAGCGGGGTTTTTATACATTATACTGCAAAACCCAAACCAGGCGCCCGCAAAAATTATTACAAAAATTTCAAAAAAACTCTTGCATTCTGAAAAATAAAGTGTTATAATATCTGTTACTGATGTAAAAATCAAATAGTATTTGTCTGGAGGTGAAATTATGCCTAATATTAAATCAGCTAAAAAGAGAGTAAAGGTCATCGCAAACAAAACTCTCCGTAATAAGATGAACAAATCACAGCTCAAGACTGCCGTTAAGAAGTTTGAGGAGTCTTTAAAGCAGGGCAAAGACGCTGCCTCCGACGCTTACAAGGTTGTTGTGAAAAAGACTGACCAGGCTGTGGCAAAGGGTATTCTTCACAAGAACACCGCTGCACGCAGAAAGAGCCAGTATGCTAACATGATGAACAAGCTTTCCTAAGCTGTTCTCAGCGCGGAAACGCGCAGTTAAAATTGATTGCAATGATTGCATTCGCAGTCTGACACTTAAAGTCAATAAAATTCTACGAACTTCTGAGCCGCGGCGCGGCTCTTTTGTTTTGCGCATTTTTGGAATAAATTACATTAATTTCATAAACTGCTTGAAACTTCGGTCTATATATGATATAATGACTATATATTATTGAAACGGAGTGATATGATTTGAACGAAACGATTAAGACAATTATAAGCCGCCGAAGTATTCGCAAGTTTAAACCCGACCCTGTGGAAAAGGATAAGCTTGACGCGATACTTGAGGCGGGAACATACGCCCCGACCGCTATGGGCAGACAGGCTCCGGTCATGGTTGTGGTGACCGACCCCGAAATGATTGACAGACTTGAAGAGATCAACGCGCGCTTTACCGCGAACGAGCATCCGTTTTACGGCGCAAAGACCGTTGTGATAGTGTTTGCGGACACTGAGCTTTCGGGGAACAACTCGATGCAGGACGGCAGCCTTGTTATGGGCAATCTGATGCTCGCGGCTCACTCGCTTGGCGTTGACTCGTGCTGGATAAACCGCGCGACCGAGAGCTTCAAGACTCCCGAAGGACTTGAAATTATGAAAAAGTGGGGGCTTGGAGAAAACTTCGTGGGCGTGGGCAACTGTATTCTCGGCTACCGCGACTGCGAATACCCCGAACCCAAACCGCGCAAAGAAAATTATATAATCTGGGATTAAATCAGAGGGAGTGATCAGTATGAAACAAAAGAAAAAATTTAAGACGGGAGTCAGGATATCGGCTCTTCTTATCTCGCTTACCGTTGCGGCAGGCTGTCTTGCAGGCTGCGGCGTTTCCGAGTCCGACTACAAGAGCCTTGAACGCCGCGTTTCGGCTCTTGAAGAGATGTACGGCTCAGACAGCGGCTCATCCAAAAAGTCAAGTTCAAACGCCTCATCCGACTCGACTCCAAATCCGAAATCAACAGCCCGTCCGAGCAGCGGCAGCAATAACGACTCAGCCTCCGGAAGCAGTGGTTTTGACCCGGAAACCGTTGGTCAGGATATTGATGTTGACGAGTATGATTATGTAGACGACAACGGCAGCAAGTTCGCATTCTTTGTGTTTGACAATAAGTCCGAATTTAACGTTAATGTTCAGGTTGACATCGAATGTAAGGATGAGAGCGGAAAGAGCCTGAAGACCGATGATGAGATGATCCGCGGTCTTGAAAAAGGTAAACGCTCATACGTCGGCTTTGAACTCGACAAAAATACCGACACCATAGTCCGCACACTGAATTACACCGAGTTCAGCGGCAGAACAAGCGTAATTTCGGATGTTACGGCAAGAGCGTCAAAGGCGCAGGGCGGCGCCAACCTGACCATAATAAATAACGGCAGCAACGGAACAGATGACCTGAAATACCTGACGCTGTTCTTTAAGGGCAGCGACCTTGCGGGCTTTGACTCAGGAGAAGTCCCCAATATCAGTCCCAACACCAACAGCACAATACCGTCGGTATTCTACGGCGACTATGACACGGTTGACGTCTTGATTGCAGAAGATAAATAAAAATACACATCAAAATCCCCGCACATTCAAATGCGGGGATTTTTGATGATTTTAAATTAAAGCATCGACGCCGCGGCAACGATAAGCGGCATGGTAACTATAGAAATAATAGTGGTGAGCGACACACAGGCGGCGGACAGAGTTGTGTCTCCGCCGAATTTTTCCGCAAACATTGTGGTCGCCGCCGCGCAAGGAGCCGATGCCGCGATTACACAGGCAACTAAAATAGTCCCGCGGACTCCGCATAAGTAAAGTCCCGTAAGCATAATGACCGGCGATATGATCAGCCTGAAAAACATTGAGATGTATGTTGCCGCACCTTTTATATTGAACTTTGCCGACGCCAAGTGATAACCTATAACGATCATAGGCAGCGGTGTGTTAAGAGCGGATATGTACTCGATTGGCTCGGCAATGATTTGAGGCAGCTTGACCGACAGCAAAAATACCAAAAATCCTGCCGCGGTACCGATAATTCCGGGATTAATAAATACTTTTTTAATCGAAATGCTCTTTATCCCGCCATCCATCAGAAACACCCCGTACGTCCACATTACTATGTTGAACACGGCAATATAAGTCGCGCCGTAGAAAACTCCGTCAGCGCCCAAAAGCGCGTTTTGCAGCGGCAGCGACATATATCCGCAGTTTGAAAACACCGCGCCGAACCGCAGTACGTTTTCACGTCGCTTGTCTTTATCATGCACGATCAGATGCACGATTGCGATGTTCACGGCATGGGACAAAAACGATGCCGCAAGAGTTATTCCCAAACCTTTCAGCATTGCCGGGTCAAACTCACGTCTATAGGAGTTGACTATTACGCATGGAGTCACTATGTACAGCATGAAATTAATTATGCCCTTAACGGCGCCGTCATTTAAAATTTTAGTCTTGCTGCATCCGAAACCCACGGCGATAAGCACAAAAAGTATCGCCACCTGAGTTCCCACTATCATTATGTTTTCTGTCACTCGCTTCTCCTCTCTGATTTCAAAACCCGCTCGGTCTGAATTCGTTTAAGACATCAAGCCCCTGATTTTGTCAGCGTTCTCAATTGTCAGATCATGACCGAATTTATAAATCCTCCTGATCTTATCCATATCCTTTTCAAATGAGTCGATCCGCACCTCATCATTCGGACGGAGGATCACTGCCCTGCCCTGCCTCTCAAGTTCCGCGCAGTATTCAAGCTGTTCGTTATAAACCTCGTGCCGATTTAGCAGCGGTCCTGTTAAGTTCGGATACCTTTTGCGAAGGACCCTTGCCGCTAACTTATTGGCTTTCGACGGTGTTTTTCGGTAGCTTTCCGGTCTTGTCAGCACGATAAGCAGCTTATCGCAGCCTTCTTTTTCCGCCTGCCGCACCGGTATCGGGTCGCATATCCCGCCGTCATAGTAATCCTTGCCGTTAAGCTTGATCGCCGGAAACGCCAGCGGCAAAGCACAGGTCGCCTTGAGCATCGTGCATTTTTCGTCGATCTTTTTGCCGTCAAGGTACTCCGGCTTTCCGGTTTTTGCGTCCGTCACTCCCACTCTGACCTTTGCCGGATTTGAAAAATACGTATCATAATCAAACGGGATAAGCTCATTCGGTATAGTTTCGTATATAAATTTAAGCCCGAACATACTGCGCTCCGTCAGGTAGTTCCGCATTCCCAAATACCGCTTGTCATGTCGGTAGTTCGTTATAATTTCAAGATTGCGCCCCTTTTGCTTTGACACATATGACACACCGTCGGCAATTCCCGCCGAAACTCCGATAACATACGGAAAACAAATGTCCAGCTCCAGCAGCGCATCCATAACTCCGCACGAAAATATCGGACGAAACGTTCCGCCCTCCAAAACCAAACCCTGCATAATATTCCTCTTTTCCCGATTTGTAGACTAACATATATAGAATAACATATTTGATAAAAAATGGCAACAGATTTTTATTTGAAAGTTTTGTAAACGCAGAACGCCGGTCATAACACAAGAGGCATTATCAAAGAAAACGCCGCAATTTCCTATATTAATTATACCGCTCCAAAAAATCCGATACCGTGATAATAAAAGGCTTTTTCGGGAAATGCTTAATGTTTTCGGTCACCAGAACCGCGCCACAGAATTTGGCGACCTCATAAAACTTTTTATCGCTTTCGTCAATAAACTCATCGTTCGCTTTTTCGGCGACGACCGAGCTGCCGTATGCTTCAATAAAATCAAGAACCGAATTGATCTCCCACTTGCTAAAACCAAATTTGGGTCTGCTCAAAACTTCGCGGTACTCCGCCATTATCCTGTGGTCATAGCAAATCGTGTGCCGTCCGCTTAAAACCATACCCAAAACCTCAGCCGGTTTTCCGTCGCGGGACCAAAACGCGGGAACAATGACATTTGTGTCAACCACAATATTCATTCCCGTCCACCTCTGCGAGCGGCGCTGATCTCAGCCTCGATCTCCTCATCGGACATATATCCACGTTCCGCAGCTTTGGCGCGCATGGAATTAAAGGCTATCATAGCTCTCGCCTGACGAACCGCCCTCAAGGTTTCCTCAAACGAGCCGTCCGTAATATCCAGCATCAGCGCGGTCGGCTTGCCATTGTTGGTGATAACCACCTCGCCGTCCGCAGATAAGTTTTCCCAAACGCTTTTCGGGGTCGTTCTCAAATCTCTTACGGAATAAAAATTCATACTATCACCTCAATGATATTATGCCATATTGCGTCACGATTGTCAACAAATAATGTATACAATTATTATATAAAATAAAAAGGGCGTACGCAAAACTGTATTTTGCGTACGCCAAAAAATTAATTATACAACCAAAAAATCCTCAAAATCGGCATAGCCGCCCTTTTCGCCAACGCAGGCGATACAGGTCTTGGCTCCGACCCATCTGCCCTGAACGATCTCAAACTCGCCCAAAGTGATAAAGTCGCTGCCGTCGACGCTGTAGGACACTCTGCCCTTCGCTTCCTTGCTGTTGGTGTGGGAGATGATCTCGCATCTCAGATATGCCTCGGTCGTCCCCGCGCACTTGTCAACCACAAGCTTTTCGCACTTCGGGCCCTTAAAGTCGCCGGTGCGGAACTCTATCGTTCCCTCGTCGGTAAGCGCGACGTACCCGTACTTATATCCGATAACGCCGAGTACCGCCTTGTTCTTTCCGACGCCCTTGGGAAGCGAAACCTTGGTCGTAACGACCATTGACGGAGCCTGCCAAAGCTGCGTCAAAAGGTTTGGCACGTTCCAGAGGTATTTGTCCTCTTCCGTCTTTAAATCCTCACTGAACAGTCTCAGCTTGCCCTTGTTCTCCAGGGAGTACCACTCATCTCTGGGGTTGCACTGCCACTGCCACTGAAGACCCAGCTTATCACCTTTAAAATCATCGGATGTCGGAATTGTGCTGATCGGGTAAGTTTTGCCAACGTTCGGCTTCTTGCAGCGCATTACCGGCTGACCGCAAAGCCCGCTGTCGATATTTTCACCCATAACCGGCCAACCGTCGATCCACTGTACCGGCTGCAGATGAGTAATTCTGCCGATAACTTCCAGATCCTGGAAGTGCATGAACCAGCACTCACCGTTTTCAAGCTCGATCAGACCGCCCTGATGAGGTCCGTTGATATCGGTCTTGCCCTGACGCAGAACTATATGGTCCTCATACGGACCGTAAACGTTCTTGCTGCGCAGAGCGACCTGCCAGCCGGTGGGAACTCCGCCCGCCGGAGAGAGAACATAGTACATTCCGTCTCTCTTATAAAATTTCGGACCCTCAATAACGGGCTGGCTTACAGTACCGTTAAATATGATCTTGTCCTCGCCGATCACCTTGGTGCCGTCCCATGTCATCTCGCATACTGCCAAATGGCTCTTTATTCCGCAGCGGCTGTTGGCGTAACCGTGAACGATATACGCCTTGCCGTCGTCATCCCAGAGCGGGCAGGTGTCGATCAAGCCGACGCCCTCCTTGACCAAAATCAGATCCGACCATTCGCCGTAAGGATCCTCAGTCCATGTCATGAATATTCCCAGATCCGGGTCGCCGTAGTAAATGTAGAACTTGCCGTCGTTGTAGCGTATTGCCGGCGCCCAGACTCCGCAGCCGTGAACCGGCTTGTTATAGCGGTCGGGCTGCTTTTTAACGGCGTAGTTTATGATCTCCCAGTTGATCAAGTCCTTGGAATGCAGCACCGGCAAGCCCGGCGTGTATGTAAAGCTGGACGCGGTCATGTAAAAATCCTCACCGACTCTGATAACGTCCGGGTCGGAATAGTCGGCGTACAGTATCGGATTTTTAAAAGTACCGTCGCCCAAGTCCGCGATCCATTTTCCTTCAACTCTGTTCATAATATCCTCCTGTTTAAAGTACCACTCCGTCTTTAAATATCGAAATCTCGCGATAGCCGTTCTTTTCGTTGTTGGTCCGGTTCCCGTTCGCAACATCGATCACAAAATCAAGCAATTCCTGTGTCAGGACCTCGCCTTCGACTATCGGACCTGCATTAAAGTCGATCCAATGCGGCTTGCGCTTTGCGAGACCGGAGTTAGACGAAATTTTGATCGTGGGAACCGGAGCGCCCACGGGAGTTCCCCGTCCGGTAGTAAACAGCACCATATGACAGCCGGAAGCCGTCAGGTTTGTAACGGCAACGATGTCGTTACCGGGACCGGTCAGCAGGTTAAGTCCCTGCTTCTTCACGTGTTCGCCGATCTGAATAACATCCACGACCTCGCTTGTGCCGCTCTTCTGTACGCAGCCCAGCGACTTGTCCTCCAGGGTCGTTATTCCGCCCTTCTTGTTGCCGGGCGAGGGGTTTTCATAAACCACCTGATTGTGGCGCATAAAATACTCCTTGAAGTTATTGATAAGATCAACAACCTTGTGGAAGGTCTCCTCATCGCGGCATCTGTTCATCAAAAGCGTCTCGGCTCCAAACATTTCGGGGACCTCGGTAAGGATCGTGCTGCCGCCGTGGGCTATGAGCAGATCCGAGAACTGACCGACCAGCGGATTGGCGGTAAGACCCGAAAAGCCGTCGCTTCCGCCGCACTTGAGTCCAACGACCAGTTTTGAAATGTCACAGGGAGTTCTCTTAAACTTCTGAGCGTACTCGACCAGCTCGCCAATGAGCTTGACGCCCTGTTCAAGTTCATCGTCATATTCCTGGGTCGACATGAACTTAACTCTGTCTGGGTTGTACTCGCCCAAAACCTCTTTAAATACCGGAATATTGTTGTTCTCGCAGCCAAGACCCAAGACAAGCACGCCCGCAGCGTTGGGATGGTTGACCATGCCCTTCAGAATCGCCTGGGTGGTTTTCTGGTCGTCGCCGAGCTGTGAGCATCCGAATGGATGCACAAAATTGAACACGCCGTCGGTTTTGCCCGCGAACTTTTCGTTTGCGAGCTTTGCCAGCTTTTCGGATGTCTTGTTTATACAGCCGACCGTGTTTACTATCCATATCTCGTTGCGGATGCCGACGCTGCCGTCGCCACGGACATAACCGTTAAAGGTGAGCTTCTCGTCAGCCTTTTTAACGGCGCAGTCCACCGGCTCGTACTTATACTCAAGTATGCCGCTTAAGTTTGTCTTAATATTGTGGGTATGTACGTGTTCGCCTGCCTTGATATCCTCAACAGCGTGACCGATCGGATAACCGTACTTTATAATATTTTCGCCCTTCTTGATGTCGCGGATAGCGGTTTTATGACCGTCATACTCGCCGCCGACGTTTACCTCCACATTATCAAGAGGACTTATCTTAATCTTTGCCATTTCAGGTACCTCCGTTACGCGTTAACTACTTCTTCCATAGCGGCTCTGATACCCTTCTCGTCAATAGCCTTGAGATACTTATCGATCGACGGCTTCAGGAAGCTCAGATCCTGACCCCAATACTCGGACTTAGCCAAGATATCGTCAACCGATGCATCCTTCATAAACGCCATTACATCCGGATTGTCGTTTGCGGCGTCTGTTCTGTAGAACGCGATAAGCGCCGCGAGAGAGAATACCAGACAGTCGGGTTCCTTGTTGTTAGCCTTGATGTACTCAAGCACTGACGGCAGAACTCTTACCTGATACTTGGAAACAGAGTTCAGCGCGATGCTGAGCAGATAATGCTTGATAAAGGGGTTCTTAAAGCGCTCGATAACATCGTTTGCGAACTGAGTCAGCTCGTCCTTCGGCAAGTCAAGCGTTGGTATTATCTCCTCAAACAGACCCTTGTGCATGAAGTTATAGATAAGCTCGTCATCCATAGCCTCCTTAACGGTCTCGATACCCGCAAGGTGCGCGGCAAGAACCATCATTGTGTGCGCGCCGTTTAATATTCTGACCTTTCTCTTCTTGTAAGGCGTAACATCGTCTGTCCAAAGCACGTTCATGCCAAGCTTGTCAAACGGCAGTTCCTCGGCGTATTTCTTATCGCCCTGGATAACCCAAAGGTGGAAGATCTCCGCTGTGTCGATAACATTATCAAGGTATCCGTACTCCTTCTCCATCTCAGCCGCTGTATCGCGGGGATAGCCTGTAACAATTCTGTCAACCAAAGTATTGGTGAAGTAGTTCTCCTCGTCTACCCACTTAATGAAGTCATCGCCGTAACCGAAGTCGGCGGCGTGCTTCTTGATGCATTTCTTAAGCTCGTCGCCATTCTTGTCGATAAGCTCGCAGGGCAGCAGCAAAAAGCCGGGCAGACCCGCGTCATATCTCTTCTTCATAAATGTCGTAAGTTTTCCGGGGAATGTGAGCGCCTCAAAATCAGCGGGATCCTGATTTGGCTTATACTCAATACCCGCCTCTGTGGTGTTTGAGATTATGTAGCGAAGGTCGGGATTTTCGGCACAGGCATAGAAAGCCTCGGTATCCTCAAAAGGATTGATGCCGCGTGTGATACACTCGACAACTCTTGTCTCCTCTACCTTCTCGCCGTTCAAAAGTCCGCGCAGATACAGAGTGTAAAGACCGTCCTGCTCGTTAAGCATTTTAATAACGGGACCCACATTAACGGGCTGAACCACAACCACGCCGCCGTCATAGCCGTTCTCTTTGTTAAGGCGGTCGATCATCCAGTCAACAAAGCCGCGAAGGAAGTTACCCTCACCGAACTGTAAAAACCGCTCTTTCAGCTGACATTGTTCTTTTCTTTTTAACCTTTCCATTTTAAACCCTCCTATATTATTAATCAATAATTGTCATTACTGTCTGATTTTCCTTGTCACTGACGGCAACTCCGTTGATTGAAAGAGACTTTTCGGACTCCTTGTCAACCTCAAGGAATGTCTTGGCAGTCGGCGAGATAAGCGAGTTGCTGAGCAAAATGTCGTTAGACTTTCTGATGCGGACCGCCGTATTGTCGCCGGGAGACGTCATGCCGCTGATCTTTACCGAGTCTGATTGCTCGATAATGATTGAGGGCGACTGCTCCGCCGTGATATGAATGTTGTTGAAGCATACGTCCTTCATGTTGGCGCAGTAGAAACCATAGTGGCTTACCGGTTTAACGTGCCATGCCATGATAGGCTCACTTGCAACATTATGCTCACCCTTTGTCATGGTGCATACGAAGTTGTCGATATGCAGACCCTTAACGGGCATTTCGGGCAGACCGTAGATATATCCTGCCGCGCACTTAACTTCACGGGCTGTGATGTTGCTTATGTAAATGTTCTTGAATACCGGCGTGTTATCCTCAACAGGTCTCTGCTTAAGGCTGAAAAGCTCCTCATCGTTGGGGTCTGTGCCGCCGCACTGATAATATCCGTTGATCGTCAGCGGTGAGAACACATCATACATGATGATATTGTCAATTCTTACGTCCTTGACAAATCCGCCTCTCTTGCGGCGGGTCTTAATTCTGATGCCGCGGTCCGTGCCGTTGAATACGCAGTTGGAAATAGTAACGTTTCTCACTCCGCCGGACATCTCGCTGCCGATAACAACACCGCCGTGACCGTCGTTCATTGTGCAGTTTGTGATAGTGATATTTTCGCAGGCGTGCTGCTTCTGGAGATCGTCATCCTCTGTACCCGACTTAAGCGTAACGCAGTCGTCGCCGACTGTGATGCTGCAGTTTGAGATACGAACATTGCGGCAGCTTTCGGGATTGATGCCGTCTGTGTTGGGCGAGTCAGCGGGGTTTCTTACCGAAATACCGTCAATAACAACATTAAGGCAGCAAATGGGGTGAACCGTCCACATTGCCGAGTTCTTGATGGTTATGCCCTCAAGACGGACGTTATTGCACAGGATCGGCTGAAAAGCTCTGGGTCTGTGCTGGTTTTCGGGATCGTCCCACCAGTAGTATCCTCTGCCGTCGATTATTCCGCGGCCGGTAACAGTAACGCGCTTCGCCTTAACGGCACACACGAGACCGGCATGACCGCCTCTGTTATATCCCTCGATCTCTTTGTTTGTAAGCATGGGATAATCATCGGGATTTTCGCTGCCCAGGATTATAGCGCCGCCTTCAAGATAAAGCGTCATATTGTCGCCAAGCATTATCGAACCCGTAACATACTCGCCGGGAGGGAAATAAAGCGTGCCGCCGCCTATCTCCTTGAGCTTAGCGATAACCTCGGCAATCTTTTTGGTATTGTTAGTTTTGCCGTCCCCGATAACTCCATAATTTGTAACATCGAGAACAGATGATAAAGTACTCATAATAAACCTCCGTTTTATCACTTTGTTATAAAATTTATCATTCAAATTTATTATAAGGCTTTAGCCAAATAAAGTCAATCCCTAATCAGGAAATATTGTCACAATATTCATTGTTTCAGGCATCATGATTATGGGCATGATGCTCATGGTCATTTTCGTCCGGATATTTGGCGCACTTGCCTATGTATACCATAAGCGCCTCCGCCTCGCCCCTTCCGAGCTGCCTGCTCCAGGGAACTCTGCCGCCGACCCCGGCGGGACCGCCGCAGGAGTCCGTGTTGCCGTATTCAAAATATCTGGTATTTTCACTCTCGGTCCCCGGCTCAAGGTGCCACGGCAGCCAGCCTTCGGATGCAATATCGCAGGCGTACGCACATTCTATGAACGCTGTCGCCGAATTTACACCCTCACGCTCGGCGCGCCACGGTCTGCCTAAATAAATATTTCCGCAGCCCTGACAGGCGCTTATGCAGCAATGGTAGAAAACAAATCCCGCGCGGCTTCCGACCGGCGTGTCCGCAGCGGAAATATATGACTTTTCGCGCACGCAGTTTATGTCGCAGTCCTCGAACAGAACCTCGGCATCGCCGAAAATAAAGTCAACACTTCCTTCAATATAGCAGTCAAGGAAGAACTGCCGACCACCTCCGGTCAGATACAGCGTGTCCTGCCAACCCAGTATATTGCAGTTGTAAAATGCCGCGCCGTCCGCACCGCAGCTTAACGCCGCCGCCTGAGTCACCTTTCTTTCGGCGCCGGCGCGGTTGTATGAATTTTCAAAGGTTATATTGTCCGCCTTAAAATCCGCTGCGGCTTCGGTCACTGTGACAGTCGCAGAAGTGAACGTGTCATACGTTCCGCCGCCGGGACAGGGTTCACCGTTTGCCGCATCATAGGTAACGGTCACATGACCGTCGCCGATAAATTCAATATTCGGTTTTTCAATATATAATTTCTCTCTGTATACGCCCGACGGGATTATTATTCTGTCGCCGGGGTCCGCGGCGGCGAGCGCCTCCGCTATTGTTTTAAAATGTTTTCTTACTATAATATCCATAACTCACTCTCGAATATTCATAACTTACTCCCGCTGCCGTATATGAACCAAAAAAGACAACTGCCAAACAAATTGGCAGTTGTCTTAATTTTTTGATTTGGTCGATCAATCCGCGCAGACAGATTTCGGTAAGACTATGTGCCAAAACACGTCTTCTGCTGCCTCAGATTGTCTGACACTGTAACCTGAAGGCTAAAGATTACTCAGCTACCGGTGCTTCTTCAGCCGCCGCGGGAGCTTCGCCGTCCGCCTCGGCCTCTGCCTCGGCAAGTTCTGCCTCTTCTTTCTCGATTGCAGCCTTGGTTCTCTCATAAACGGTCTTCTGCAGCTCAATGAACTCCTGCAGACCAACCTTGTTCATGTCGCTTATATACTGGTTCCAGTCAGCATCGCTGTTAGGATCAACATCGCCGGTGAAAAATCTCTGGATGTACTCGTCTCTCTTAGCGTTAAGAGCGATCTCCAAATCAGCAAATCTCTGCTCTTCGTCCTCATCATATCTCATAGGAATCTGGTCGAAGTAGTAGTAGTTGGGCTGTGCCTGGAATGCGTTGTAGAGAGCTTCTACCTCTCTGCCGCGGATATTGTCGAACATATGCTGCTCTTTCTTGAACTGCGAACCCATTGAACCGTACTCAACAGTCAGGAGCTTATCCTCATCCTTATCGGTTTCGGGATTACTCTCATCATACCAGCCGGGATTGAACTGCGGCTCACCGTTGACCATTGAATAACTGTAGTTATCCTCAGCAACGCCAGCTTTGATCTCATCGGGATCGTCAGCCTTTACGCCGTATGTGTTGTAGAGCTGACCTTCCTCGGTCGCAAACCAGTTGAACATCGTAAGCAGAGCATTGTATCTGTCCATATCCTCCTCGATGCCCTCGCTGAACGCGGGACCCCAGTTTGAATACAGCGGGTCTCTCTTATAGATCGTACCCTTTTCGGGGAACGCTGTTACCATGTTGGCTGTCCAAGCCCACTCAGCGTTCTTGTCGGCGTTTGTACCCTTGGTCTTCTTTGTAAAGTCTTCAATGTTGTAAACGTAGTTATAAGTGATGAAGCAGTTATCCTGAGCAAGCCTTGAAGAGAACGTATCCTTATCGATTGAGAAGATTTCCTTGTCGATAAAGCCTGCGTCATTAAATCTCTTTAAAGCCTTGAACATCTCTCTTGCATTGTCCGTTGTTAAAGCGTACGGAACATACTCTTCGGTTACGGGATCAACATACGAGTGCTGAGTCAAAATAAGCTCAGGGATCCAGTAAGCCTGGAAGAAGCCTGTGATAGCCGAACCGGGAGATGTTGTACCCATACCGTTACAAGAAATGATGATCTTGTCGGGATAAGCCGCCTTCAGCTTTGCGCATACATCATAAAGCTCGTCAATAGTCTTGGGGAACTCCTTTATGCCCAGCTGATCAAATACATCTTTTCTGTAATCCCAGCACATCTGAGCCTTTTCCTGTCTCAGTGTGGGAAGATAATACAGCTGACCGTCGGAACTCTTAGCCAGAGCCAAAACGTCTTTAAAATCTTCTTCGCTCCACAGCGCTTTCCAATCCTTTAAGATACAGTCATCGCCTGTGTAAGCTTCTTCGGGAATGGGAGCCAGATAATCTTCCGTAGCCCACTTCTTGTACTGAGGCTCCTTACCGCCTGTGGTAACATCAGCCTCGTTGCCAACCGCGTATGACAGGTTTGTCTTGGTCTCCCAGTCGCCTCTGGGAATTCTGTCATACTCAAGCTGAACGTTGAACTTTTCTCTGATAAGCTGAGCAAAGTTCGCGTCCTGACCTTCAGCATAGCCTTTGCTATCCTGAGTATACATATTGAGATAATATGTATATATAGTTCTGCCGTCCTGCTCAATGTGACCCTGTGTCGAACTATTGGCACAGGAAGCCAGAAGCGAAACCGTCATAACGGCAGAAGTTGCGAGCGCAACAATCTTCTTTAATTTCATGTAAATGCCTCCTTAATTATTATAGATGGTTTATGCTTAAAAGGAATTAACCCTTTACAGAACCTACCATAACACCCTTAACGAAGTACTTCTGAATGAACGGATATACGAGCAGCATCGGTACGATAGAGATGAACAGCGTTGCATACTTAAGCGATGCAGTGCTTACCTGGACCGTATTAAGCTCGCCGGCAGCAGCAGCTTCGGCAGCAAGCTGGTTCTCCATAACTATCTGTCTGATGATATACTGCAGCGGATAGAGGTTCTTAACACGATCACTGAGATACAGCATTGCGCTGAACCACTGGTTCCACATATAAACGCCGTAGAACAGACCAACTGTAGCAAGCGCAGCCTTTGACAGCGGGAGTATTATCTTATAGAAGATAGTAAGCTCATTCGCGCCGTCAATAAACGCAGCCTCCTCAAGCTCAACCGGAACGCTCTCAAAGAACGAACGCATTACAACCAAGTTGTAGGTCGATATAACCGCCGGCAGGATAAGCGCCCATCTTGTGTTGAGAAGATGCATCTTCTGAACGATCAAGTATACAGGGATCATACCTGCTGAGAAGAACATCGTGAAAACGACCAGCTTTGTGATAAGACCGTGGAACGGAACTCTGTCTTTTGATCTCGAAAGCGGATAAGCCAGCGTTGTCGTAAACGCCAGTGACAATACCGTGTAAAGAATAGTATTGATAACCGCCTGAAGGAACGACATGGGAACCGTCTTACCTGTAACGATTTCTTTATATGCATCAAGGTTAGGCTGAACGGGCCACAGCCAAACTTCACCTGCGTCAAACGCCGCGGAGCTGGACAGCGAAACCGAGAAGATGTATATAATCGGATACAGGATAACAATCATGAGTAAAATCAGGAATATGTATATTACTATATCCAGAATGATTGATGACAATGAATTATCTTTTACCATTTATATTATCCCCCTCTCTTACCATAATCCGGTGTCGGTAAGCTTATTCGAGATGAAGTTTGCTATAACAACGAGGATAATGTTGATTATCGAGTTAAACAAACCAACCGCAGTCGAGAACGACAGCTCACCTTGCGTAAGACCCTGATTGTAAATGTATGTACTCAGGATCTGTGACTTTGTATATGTCGCGGGACGCTGCAGAAGCAATGCTTTATCTGCGCCCAGGGACATGATCTTACCGATCTGCATAACCAGAAGAATAACGATTGTGGGTCTGATCAGCTGAACAGAAATGTGCCACATTTTCTGAACTCTGCTCGCGCCGTCGATAGTAGCAGCCTCGTAGAGTTCCTGGTCAACAGCGGACAGAGCGGCAATGTAAACGATAGCGCTCCAGCCTATGCTCTGCCAAACATCGGAAGCAATGTAAACCGTTCTGAACCAATTGGCTCTGTCAAGGAACGGGATACCCTGTTTTATAAGACCGAGTTTCAGCAGCATCATGTTGATGATACCCTCGTTTGCATAACTGCCCGCATCGGCGGAAGTTTGCTGTGAGGATAAGAACAGTGTCAGCATACCGCAGACAGCGGCAACCGATACGAAGTGAGGCAG
>CANQKP010000005.1 GCA_947624495.1 uncultured Monoglobus sp.
GCTGATTTTTTTCGCGCGGCAGTATATAACAACCGCCAGCGCGGCTCCTATAAGACTGCCGTAAACAGCGATCCCGCCGCCGCGTATGTCAAACACGCTGAGAAGGTCGTCTTTGTACATATCAAAGCTGAATATAACATAATACAGCCTCGCGCACACGATTGCGGTCGGAAGCGCGATCAGGAACATATTCAGCGCGTCGTCCTGCTTTATCCCGCGCTTTTCGACCTCTCGGAACCCATACGCCATCGCCGCGATCATACCAAAAGCGATGATTATGCCGTACCAATAAACGTTAATGCTGAAAATCGAGAACGCCGCGCGGTTTACCGTAAAGCTAAGTCCTAATCCCGGAAACGAAATGACGTTTGTCATTAAACCGCCTCCCCGGCGTCCGCCGGCATAACGGTTGACAGAACGCAGTTATCCACATCAAAGTGGGAGCCGAGACGCTCCATTATGTCATCATAAGTCACGCTGTCAACGACTTTGTTATATTCAAGCGGGTTAATTCCCTTAAGCAGCATCCGTATATACGAATTGCCCATGCCCTCAATATAGTTAAACATCTTTATCGCCGCTGCCTTCATAACCTTTTTGGTGCGGCTTATATCTTCCTTATCAATGCCGTCCCTCTGCGCCTGTGAGATCCTGCTCTTTATCCGCTCGTAAACCGCCAACGGGTCCTTGGACTCTCCGCCGATGAGTGAAAATCCGTAACGCTTTTCAAGCTCGGTCTCTGCGCTGAAGCTGCTGTCTATCAAACCCTCGTCATAAAGCTCGGTGTAGAGTTTGCTGCTCTTGCCGAACAGCACGTCAAGGATTATATCGGTGCATACCTCGCGCCGCGCCAGTTCCTCACCGCCTGTGAATGGAGTAATGTCCTTAAATCCGATGTTGAACATAGGCTGAGACACAACCATTTTCTGCTCGCTGAACTCTCTGACCCGTTCAGACGGCTCATAATATCCGGGTCTGTTTACCTCGCCTAAGTTCTTAACGTCCGCCATACGCTTGTCAAGACGGCGCATGACTTCGTCAATATCAACATCCCCGACAAGCACCAGTATCATGTTGCCCGGATTGTAGAATGTGTTATAGCACTTATACAGAATATCCTTGTCGATTTTCGCTATGCTCTCCACCGTGCCGGCAATATCGATCTTGACCGGATTATTGTGGAACAGCGCTGTCAACGTATTGAAGAACACGCGCCATGTGGGATCATCGTCATACATTTTGATTTCCTGCCCGATTATTCCCATTTCCTTGCCGACATTCTCATCGGTAAAGTAGGGGCTGTTCACAAAATCCACAAGAATATCAAGGTTCTCGTAAAACCTGTCGGTGCAGGTAAAGAGATACGCCGTCAAATCAAAGCTTGTGAAGGCGTTGCTTGACGCTCCGGTCAAAGCGAAGCTGTCAAAAGCGTTGCTGCCGTCCGGCTGCTCGAACATCTTATGCTCCAAGAAGTGCGCTATGCCGTCCGGCACCACTGTCTTTTCGGTCTCTCCGGGAACAATAAACTCCCGGTCGGTCGAGCCGTAATCCGTGCCGTATATGGCATAGTATTTGCTGAAGCCTTTCTTCGGGAACACATACACCCGAAGTCCGCTGCTGTGGGTCGCAAAAAGCATCTCCTCCATTAAGACGTCACTGTAAAATCTCTGAACTCCGCTCACTGCTCCCCGCCTCCTTCGCTTACGTTTCCTTTCAGGAAGTAAATTACGTCCGGCTCAATTTTTTTGAACGCTTCGACTATCTCTTCCTTTGTGACCTTGTCTATTCTCTCGATCAGCTCATCGATCCCGCCGTCGTTATTCATTATCGCCTGTGAAAGATAGTAGTCCTCCATTGTTCTGAGGCTGTCCTTCATTGACGTAAAGCGGCTTTTCATATAAAGCTTCGAGTTTTCGATCTCGCTGTCCTCTATCTCACCGTTTTTCATCTTTTCAAACTGGACCATGATCTCATTTAGCGCCGCGCTGTATTTGTCGGTCTCTATACCGCAGCTTATAAACATCGTGCTTTTAAACCGCTCAACTCTGGATGTGGCGTAATACGCCAAACTGAGCTTCTCGCGCACGTTGTTGAACAGCTTTGAGAACGGACTGCCGCCAAAGACGCAGCTGCCCAGTATCAGAGCGTAATACATTTTTGAGGAGGGTTCCGTTCCACATCTTAAACCGATGCACAGCTTGCTCTGAACCACCGGGATCTCCTCGGTTATTCTCCTCGTCTCGCCCGCCGCCGACGCGATCTCGGTTTTAACATACTCCGCACGACGCTCGGCAAAGGCTCCGCACAGTTCTGAGCGGATCTCGTCAAGAGCAGCGTCCGAAAAGCTGCCGCCGGCAAACACATCCACCTTAGCGCCGCTTATCACGTCTGTATAAAAGTCATAAAGACTGCTTCCGGTTATTCCCGGCAGATCCTCAACTCTGCCTGCCTCGAACATTCCGTATCCCTCGCCGCCGAACATCGCCTCACGGCACTTGAACTCAACATACTCGCGCTTGTCGTTTATGAGTCCCTCGATTGCGTTTTTAAGGTTTTGTTTTTCACCTTTTAAGTAGTCCTCGTTAAAACTGCCGCCATCCGTCAAAGGCTCAAAAACAAACTCTTTAAGAAGCTCGATGATCTTCGCGGTAAGGCTCTCGCCTATAAACTCGTCGCGAATGTACTCTATTGTAAAATAGAGCGCTTCGCCGTCGCCTTTGACTCTTATACCGGCGTGCAGCGTCGCGCTGTACAGTTCGTCAAGGTACACCGATATTTCATTCATCGTCTTATGCTTTTTTGTACCCCTCTTCATGACCGCGGGCAAAAGCGCCGCGTATGTCACCGTCTCTTTTTTCAGCGGAATGTTGAAGAACACACTTATTGTATTGGTCTTAAACTTTTCAGCGTTTAAATATGTGAAGTCAACGCCGCCTTTAATATGCTCAGTCATATAATTTCATCCTCTGCTTTATCGTATTTGGCGCCGGATCAAAACAAATTTCTAAATCACGGCTATTATCTATTATATCACGTTTTCCGCCCTTTTGTTAATTTTGCTTAATTTGTAACAAACCGTTAACCGAATATTAGTATTGCCTTATTATTATTTTAAAATACGGCTTACCGCGCCGATAATTCCGAAAAGCCCCGTGAATGTCACGCAGCATAACTCAAGCTCTATAAATGAACGCAAAATAAAAGCCTCTCCGTCCGGAGAGACTTATTTAATAAATAGCATTGATATTACATTTTCATTTCTTTAAGTTCAAGATAACCGAAATATTTGTTGCCGCCCTGTCTGCGTGCCTCGTCAACCGCTTCTCTCGCCATACTGAGCATCGTTTCGTACTCGTCACACTCACACTCAACAACATCCACACAGCCGCAGCTGACCGTAAGCTTTCCGATTGGCGAACCCTCGAACTCAATATCAAGGTCCCTGATAAGAGAAGATATTCCCTGACACACTCTGCACAAGCCCTTGTAATCATGAATAAGGCTGACAGCCACCAGGCTTGTTCCGCCGTACCTGTATATTATCAGTTCACCCGGATCGGAGATCCTAAGCATACAGCTGCCGATTTTTTTAAGCGCGCGGTCGCCCGCCTCTCTGCCGTATTTCGAGTTGTATCTCATGAAATCGTCGATATCGATTATCGCCAGACCGCACAAAGACTTTGCTATCCTGCTGTCCTTCTCTCCTGACAGATCCTGCATGAGCTTTTTGTAGTTTGGAAGTCCGGTCAGTCCGTCGATCTCAACCTGCCGCGCAAGAATTCGGCTGCTGTTTAAGTTGCTTATTCTCGATTTGAATATTCTGGCATTTATCATAATTCCCATTGCGGTGCCGACCACCGCGCAGATAACGTCATGAACCGAAATTTCCGGGACCTTTAAGACCTTTGACGCGATGCAGAACACAAGGCAGGCGCCTGCTGTATATGGCAGCATATGCGACTGCTTATCAAGTATAAGCATCGGCAGCACCGTAAGAGCCGCTATCGAAACAGCCGCCTCTTTGTCCGGTATATAATAGACCTCAACCACCATGGTAAACGCCACCAGCAAGGTGACATAAAAATATACCAGAGGATATGTATAGCTAATTAAAACATCAAAAGCGACATATGTCAGCCCGAAGATGATAGCCGAGACGACAAACATCATAAAATATGTCATGGTCGGCGGACTTTCGGAGCCGGTAATAAAGCTGTACGCGCACATTACAAGCATGATAAATCCGGCGGTCATCGAAAGATGCCGCATGAACATGAGGTTCGCCTTTCTTATTTCATTATCGTTAATTTCAAACAGCGACGCGTCGGTGGTAAGCTCCAGAAACTCCGCTATCCTGCGCACTATTTTCTTCATATGCTTTAGCCTCCAATACGCAAGCGCAGGTCTCAGTCAGCGTTTGCGAAATCGTTTAAATTATAACATAAATAATAGTGTTTGTCAAACCCGGCTCCAAAATTTTGGTATGAATAAAATTTTTTCAAAAAAAGTATTGCAATCGGGTATAGGCTGCGGTATAATAATTAATATCACAGCTGGGGGGACCGCGCGGCGCGGTTGAGATAGGCTGAAAGAGCCTGACCCTTTGAACCTGACGGCTAACACCGGCGTAGGAAAGCATAAATAAAACATTATATAATATTAGAATTATTTGTGCTTGTCAGTTTTGGCGGGCGCTATTTTATTCGGAAGGAGTTTTAACATGAATTACACAACACAAATGGATGCGGCGAAGAAAGGCATACTCACGCCGGAAATGAAGATCGTCGCTGAAAAGGAGAACATCTCCGTGGACGCGCTTATGGAAAAAGTGGCTAAGGGGACCGTGGCGATCCCAGCCAACAAAAACCACAAGACGCTGTCGCCTGAGGGTATTGGCAAAGGCTTGCGCACAAAGATAAACGTGAACCTCGGCATATCCAGAGACGCAGCAGACGTTGAACTGGAACTCAACAAAGTGCGCACCGCTATCGACATGAAGGCAGAGGCGATCATGGACCTTTCGAACTACGGCAAGACCCACGAAATGCGCCGTAAAATACTTGATATATCCACGGCAATGCTCGGGACCGTGCCGGTCTATGACGCGATAGGTTACTGTGAAAAGAAGCTTAAAGATATAACCAAGGACGACTTTTTGGATGTTGTGCGCCGCCATGCGGAGGACGGCGTTGACTTCATGACCATTCACGCCGGCATAAACAGAGCCACCGCCGAGAAGGTCAAAAAGCATCGCAGACGCACCAACATTGTGTCAAGAGGCGGAGCGCTCCTTTTCGCCTGGATGGAGATGACCGGAAACGAGAACCCGTTTTACGAGTATTACGACGAGGTTATGGAAATATTCCGCAAATATGACGTTACCATAAGTCTTGGCGACGCCTGCCGTCCCGGATGCATTGACGACTCCACCGACTCAGCTCAGATCTCAGAGCTTATCGTGCTGGGCGAGCTTACAAAGCGCGCCTGGGAAAATGACGTTCAGGTTATGGTCGAGGGTCCGGGTCATATGGCAATGAATGAGATCGCGGCAAATATGATCATGGAAAAGCGCATATGCCACGGCGCTCCGTTTTATGTGCTGGGTCCCTTGGTGACCGACGTGGCGCCGGGATACGACCACATCACTTCGGCTATCGGCGGAGCAATAGCCGCGGCGAACGGCGCGGACTTTTTGTGCTATGTAACGCCTGCCGAGCATCTGCGTCTGCCGGATCTTGATGATATGAAGGAAGGCATAATCGCGTCAAAGATAGCGGCGCACGCGGCGGACATAGCCAAGGGCGTCAAGGGCGCGAGAGACTGGGACAACAAGATGTCGGACGCGCGCAGGGAGATCGATTGGGACAAGATGTTTGAACTCGCTCTCGACCCTGAAAAGCCTAAGGCGTACAGAGCCGGTTCAAAGCCCAGAGAGGAAAACACCTGTACCATGTGCGGCGAGCAATGTGCCGTCAAAAACATGAACAAGATCCTCGGCGGCGAGGATATCGGAATTTAGGGGGAATTGATTTGAAAAATTTACTTACCATAGCCGGCTCCGACTCAAGCGGCGGCGCCGGAATTCAGGCTGATATCAAGACGTTTTCAGCCCACGGATGCTACGGTATGAGCGTTATTACCGCCGTCACCGCCCAGAACACCAAAGGCGTTTACGGCATTATGAACGTTGATTCGGAAACGATAAAAGCGCAGATAAAGGCTGTTTTTGACGATATTCCGCCGGACGGGGTCAAGGTCGGGATGTTAGGCGGCGCTGAAGCCGCAGGAGCGGTTGCAGATATGCTCGAAAGCCTGAAACCTCCGCTGCTTATCATCGACCCCGTTATGGTGTCCACCAGCGGCTCAAGCCTTGCCGAGGACGGAGCGAAGGACATTTTGATAAAACGTTTGCTGCCTCTTGCCAAAATGGTTACGCCGAATATTCCCGAAGCTGAAGCGCTGAGCGGAATTAAAATAAAGAACATCCATGACATGGGCAAGGCTGCGCAAATCATCGGAGATATGGGTTCGTCCTACGTCCTGATAAAAGGCGGACACATGAAGTCGGACTCCAACGACCTGCTGTATAACGGCAGAACCATGACGATATTCGAGGGCAAGCGCATAAACTCCAAAAACACCCACGGAACCGGCTGCACACTGTCATCGGCTATCTGCGCAAATATGGCGAGAGGCATGGACGCTGTTATGGCTGTCGGCGAGGCAAAGATGTACATTGAAACCGGAATAACCCACGCGCCGGGATTGGGCGGCGGCTGCGGACCGATACACCACTTCTACAGCCTGTGGCAGACCTCGGACCCAAACGTAGAAACAGAATTTAAATGCATAGAAAAGGAATAAGGAGAAATTTATGATAAAATCAATTATTGAAATCACGGAAAACATGAGAAAGGAAAAACCGATCGTTGAATGTCTGACAAACCGCGTGACTATCAACGACTGCGCCAATATGCTGCTGGCAATGGGCGCGTCGCCGATCATGGCTGAGATCGAGTGCGAAATGGAAGAGATCATGAACGTGGCGGGCGCGCTTGTTATCAACCTCGGTCTCTTGGATGAACCGTATCTCGACGCCATGAAGACCGCCGCAAAAGCGGCAAAGAAGCTCGGCAAGCCCATTGTTCTCGATCCGGTCGGCGCCGGAGCGTCAAAATTACGTGACCGGGTGTGCGCCGAAATGATCGAGCTTGCAAAACCCGATATAATCCGCGGAAATATGTCCGAAATACGCGCTTTGTCAGGCGGAACGGTGGCGAGCCGCGGTGTTGACGCATCAAGCGACGACGCTGTGACCGAGGACAACAAAGCCGCGCTCGGCGAGCTTGTGCGCGCGCTTTCCGAAAAGACCGGAGCCGTTGTCTGCGCCACCGGCGCGGTTGACATTATATCGGACGGTGAGAGAATATGCTACATATCAAACGGTCACGAAATGCTCTGCGGCGTTACCGGCACAGGCTGTATGTGTTCGGCAATGACAGGCGCTATGGCTGCCGCCGGAGACCCGTTCACAGCGGCGGCTGCGGCGGTTATGATGCTTGGAATTGCGGGCGAGCTTGCCCATGAGTACACCGCGTCGAACAATGCCGGTATAGGCACCTTTAAGGTAAAGCT
This sequence comes from uncultured Monoglobus sp., assembly GCA_947624495.1. Taxonomy (GTDB): domain Bacteria; phylum Bacillota; class Clostridia; order Monoglobales; family Monoglobaceae; genus Monoglobus. The sequence continues at coordinate 7,636 of CANQKP010000005.1, forward strand.
GTTTGACTGCATCTACAGCATCAGCGGAGACGATTTTGCATCCCGCGGAAGGATCGAGGAGTAATTATGAAGAACTTTGACTTAAGCGTGTATCTTGTTACCGACACCGATATGTGTCCCCGCGAAAACCTGCTTGACGTATGCGAAAAGGCGGTGCTGGGTGGCGCAACCTTAATTCAGCTGAGAGAAAAGAACATCTCATCAAGACTGTTCTATGAGGAGGCAGTCGCTCTTAAGCAGCTTTGCTCTAAGCTTAACGTTCCGCTGCTCATAAACGACAGGCTGGATATCGCCTTAGCTTCCGGTGCCGACGGCGTGCATATCGGTCAGAGCGACTTACCGATCGAAGCGGTCCGCGGACTCTTGGGAAATGATAGGATAATAGGAGTGTCGGCGGGCTGCGTCAAGGAAGCGGTAAACGCCGAAAAGCGCGGCGCAGACTACCTTGGTGTGGGCGCAGTCTTCCCCACATCAACCAAGGACGACGCGGAAAACGTGGGCATAGATATGCTCAGGAAAGTCCGCTCCGCCGTCAAGATCCCAATAGTCGGAATTGGCGGCATCAACACCGAAAATATAGAAAAACTGAAAGGAACCGGCATAGACGGAGTTGCGGTGGTGTCCTGCATTATGGCAAGCGACGACCCCAAAGCCGCCGCGGCTGAACTTAAAGAAAAAGTGGAAAAGCTATGAAACTAAACAAAAAAATTGATTTTTCAAAAAAGAAAAACTATATATTGGATATGGACGGCACACTGGTTGACTCTATGTATGTGTGGGACAACCTGCTGATAGACTTTCTGGCAAATCGGGGATATAAGACGCCGGACGACCTGCTCCGCGATGTGGCGTGTATGTCTATGGAGCAAAGCTCAGGTTTAGTAAGCCGTATGTTTGATTTGGGGCTTACGGCAGCCGAAATATATGCCGAATGGCGCGGCATGATCTATGACGGATACGCCCATGACATAAAGCTTAAGCCCGGCGCGAAGGAGTTCCTTGTCAGGCTTAAGCAGCGCGGCAGATCTATAGTCCTTGCCACTGCCAACTCACAGGAGCTTTCCGAGGTCTGCTTAAAGAGCAACGGAATATTTGAATACTTTGACTCGTTTGTGTACGCCGACGATGTGGGCTGCGGCAAATCCAGCCCCGACATATACCGCGCGGCGCTTGACAGCATCCACGGCAAGCCGTCCGACTCGGTGCTGTTTGAAGATATTTTCGAGGCGCTCAAAACCGCGCACGGCATAGGTCTGGACGTTGTAATCGTTGAGGACGCCTCTTCCTCCGCCGACCGTGACGCGCTTATCAAGTCGGCGGATATTTACATAAAGGATTTCACCGAGCTTATAGGCGCCGCGGAATTATGACCGCTCACCTATCGCTTATCCGCTTCAAATTATTCAGCAAGAACTCGTACCGGCTCATCGCACTTTGAATATTGTATATAGAAACATCAACAAGCTTTTCGTCGCTGACAAAGTCGTAATTATTAACGCAGCGGCGATACTCCGTCAGGGCGTCCAACGCCTCCTCCCTTAAACGTGAGTAGGACGCGTTCTCCTGACGCATAATTTTTTTGTCTGTCCGCTCCGTGCGGGCAGGCAGATTTTTTTCGTCTTGTACTGCCGTTTCATTCATAAGCTGCCGCTCTCCTCCTTAATAAAAAATAAAGCCGGATTTATTATATCTAAATAAACCCGGTTTTATTTATAAATTATTTTATATTTAGCCGTATATTTATTTTAACCCGAATAATTCAAAATAAATACGCAAATAATATACGTACACTATTGACACAATGTACATAATATGTTATAATAGCTATCAAGGAGTTGAATTATATGTATGCGGTTAATGCGACAGATGTGAGGAAGCATTGGAGCGAAGTTATTGACAGTGTTATTCGGGAAAAACCGACTTTTATTAAACGCACTCGTGATTGTGTTGTTTTGACAAATGAAGCGTTGTTTTCCGAAATGCTTTCCGCCTATAAGTTTTCGGCAATAAAGCACATCGAGGACGACGGCAGTATTACGCTTTCATTACGCGAAATTGACCTTGTGGCAAACGCGCCCACCGAAGACGAAGCAAAACTTTTGCTTGCAAAGGATATATTGGATTACGCAAATGATTACTATAATGAATTTGCTTATTGGTCGAGCGCTCCAAACAGAAAGCCCCATATCCCCTATGTTCTCAGAGCAATTATGCTTGATGATATTCACAAGATCGGAGAGTGTATATCGTGCCAAGCTGGAAAGAACTAAGGAGATTTTGTGAGCGTGACGGATGGGAGTTGTATAAGAATACCGACCATTATTTTTATCGAAAAATATGTAATGACGGAAGTATAAAACGCACAAAGGTTTCACGCGGCAACGGGGAGATCAAGGGACATTTATGGAAAGAAATATTGAAAAAACAGCTGCAAGTAACCGAGGAATATTTTAATAAAATAATATAGACGGCAAAAATGTACGCCGCAAACACCGCCAAGCATCATCGCTTGACGGTGTTTTTCTTATATGAACTTCTTTTTTTAACAGAAATATTAAATTATTTTATAAAATTTAATAAAATGTTTAGACATTTCAAGAAAGTTATGGTATAATGAGATTTAAAGCAAAATATTAAAGAGGGGTGTCTGTTATGGAAACCAAAACCAAGATACTTATTGTTGACGATGAAGAAAACATATGCGAGCTTGTTCGGCTATACATTGAGAAGGAGGGCTTTGAATCAATAATCGCCCACGACGGTCAGGAGGCAGTCGCCAAGTTCAATACCGAAAAGCCTGATCTTATACTGCTTGACATAATGCTTCCGATAAAAGACGGCTGGCAGGTTTGCCGCGAGATACGCGCCCAGAGCAATATTCCGATAATCATGCTCACCGCAAAGGGCGAGACCTTTGACAAGGTACTCGGCTTGGAGCTTGGCGCGGATGATTATGTGGTCAAGCCCTTTGAACCCAAGGAGCTTATTGCAAGAATTCGCGCAGTCCTGCGGCGCAGCGCAGGTGCCGAGGAGGAAAAGAGCGATGACGATGAGCTTGTTTTCGACGGGCTTAAGATCAATCAATCGACTTATGAGGTATATATTGACGACAAAAAGATAGAAATGCCGCCAAAGGAGTTTGAACTTCTTTACTTTCTTGCCAAGAACACCAACAAAGTGTTTACCCGCGACCAGCTGCTTGACGAGATATGGGGCTATGAATTCTTCGGCGACTCCAGAACTGTTGACGTCCACATCAAGCGCATACGCGAAAAATTAGAGGGCGGCGACAGGAACTGGGCGCTTAAAACAGTATGGGGAGTAGGATACAAATTTGAGGTGAGCTAATTGTTCGGCAAAACTATATTTTCCAGAGTATTATTCACCAACCTTGCCACGGTGCTTATCGGAATAATCATTCTCGCTTCGCTGCAAATGGTGCTGATGAATAACTTTATTTCCCGCCAGAGCGAGAACGCGCTCAGTAAAAACGCCGACTCTATCGTAAGCCTTATCAACAACGGCATATCAAGAGAAAATTTGGAGTCGGTACTCACGGGATTTTCACGCAGCAGCAACAACCATATAATAATAACCGACTCAAACGGCTCGGTGCTGGTAAACACCACCGACAGCGGATACTGGTCAAGCCGTGAAAGCTCCGTTCCGGTCGAGCTGCTCCGCGAGGTACTTTCGGGAAAGCGCAACACCGTTATGGGAACCATGAACGGCACATTTAACGAGACAATGTTCACTCTTGAGGTCCCGATATGGAACAGCAATAACGACACAGTTTACGGCGCGGTGCTTATCAGCACGCCCATACCCCAGCAAAGGAACAACCTGCACGAAATGTTCAAAATCCTGTTGTTCTCCGCCTTGGTGGTATTCATTGTTTCGATAATACTTTCATATATGCTCTCTAAAATTCTCGCCAGCCCGATACGGCGTGTAAGCAGCAGCGTGCGTGAATTTGCGGAAGGCAACATGAAGTCAAGAGTGGAGATTGACAGGGTCGATGAAAACGTTGCGGAGCTTACCGAGCTTGCCGACTCTTTTAACCATATGGCAGACGCTATCGAACGCTCTGAGGATGTGAGAATGAACTTTATATCGGATGTATCTCACGAGCTGAGAACACCGATGACAACAATCGGCGGATTTATTGACGGCATTTTGGACGGAACTGTTCCGGCGGACAAGCAGCAGACTTATCTTAAAATCGTCAAGGACGAGGTTACGCGTCTGACGCGCCTGGTAAACACTTTTTTGGATATTACCCGTATGCAGTCGGACAAGTTTAATTTGACGATCTCCGACTTTGACATAAACGAGGTAATAAGGCTGATCATAATCGGACTCGGAAACAAGATCGACCAAAAAAATCTCGATATAGACCTGGTGTTTGACCGCGATGTAAGCTATGTCAAAGCGGACGCCGACAAGATAAAAATGGTACTCACGAACCTGATTGACAACGCGATAAAATTTACCGATGAAAACGGCAAAATCACAATCACAACACGCGTTAAAGGCGGCGAGGTCCAGATCTCGGTACACAATACAGGCATCGGAATACCCAAAGAACAGCAGAAAATTATATTCGAGCGTCTTTACAAGGTGGACAAATCGAGGGCTATCAACAAAGAGGGTACCGGCATAGGGCTGTATATAGCAAAGAGTATGCTTACGGCTCACGGCAAAGACATAAAAGTAAACAGCGTTGAGGGCGAATACGCCGAATTCACGTTCAGCCTTGACAAAGGCAAGGCTCCGAAGCAGTAAGGAGAACTTATGAAACCACAGATCATATTTTTAAACGTTTCCGATGAAAAAATCAAAAAGCTCAAGCCTGTTTTGGGACTTATGGGAATTCGCATAACGGTGATCGACAGCAGCCGCCTTAACGACACGGTGGGTCATATTGCCTATCCGGATATGTTTGAAAACGATTCTGCAGACGGGAAAACGCAAGAATTTAACGATGAATTCATGCTGATTTGCGGCATGGACGGAAAAATGCTTGACACTGTGCTGAATTTTATGCGCGGCGCAAAACAGAGCATCGCGCTTAAGGCAATGCTGACCGAGACAAACAGCCTCTGGAGCCTCAGCCGCCTGATAAGCGAGATAAGCGCGGAGCGTATGATGATCGCGGCTCAGCGCCAAAATAAAAACAAAAATTAATGTTTGGAGAAACGGAGAAATTATATGTGCGCTAAGAAATATGATAATCAAAGTATAACCGCCTTAAAGGGCGCGGACAGAGTCCGCAAACGCCCCGCGGTTATTTTCGGTTCGGACGGTATTGACGGCTGCGAACATTCCGTGTTTGAGATCCTGTCCAACTCAATCGACGAGGCGCGGGAAGGCTACGGCGACGTTATCACGATAACTCGTTTTCTCGACAAATCAATTGAGATCGAGGATTTTGGGCGCGGAATACCGGTCGACTATAACGAACGCGAAAAGAAGTTCAACTGGGAACTTGTTTTCTGCGAGCTGTACGCCGGAGGAAAATATAAGAACAACACCGGCGGCAACTATGAGTTCAGCCTCGGTCTGAACGGTCTCGGACTGTGCGCCACCCAGTACAGCTCCGAGTTCATGAGCGTTACCATACTGCGCGACGGCTATAAGTATGAGCTTGAATTTAAAAAAGGCAAAAACGTTGGCGGGCTTATGAGGACCCAGTTCCGGCACCGCCACACCGGCTCAAAAATTCTGTGGCGTCCTGACATCAAGGTGTTTACCGATATAGATATTCCAATTGACTACTACAAAGACACCCTTAAGCGTCAGGCGGTGGTCAATCCCGGCATACGGTTCGTGCTTAAAAACGAGACCGCGAAGGGTAAATTCGAGGAATTTGAATATGTTTACGAGAACGGAATTGTCGATTATGTGCGCGAGCTGAGCGAAGACAAGGCGTTTACCGAACCATACTTTGCGGAGGCTGAGCGCAGCGGCAGGGACCGCGAGGACCTGCCTGAATACAAGCTCAAAATGAGCTTCGCATTCTGCTTTTCAAACGAGATAAGCACGACCCAGTACTATCACAATTCCAGCTTCCTGGAATACGGCGGCTCGCCGGACAAAGCGGTCCGCAACGCGTTCGTGTACTCAATCGACAAATATTTAAAAGCCGAAAACAAGTACAATAAAAACGAGGGCAAGATCCAGTACAGCGATATTCAGGACAGCCTTATCTTAGTCTCAAACTCCTACTCTACCATGACAAGCTATGAAAATCAGACCAAAAAGGCTATCAACAATAAATTTATTCAAGACGCGATGACCGAGTTTCTGCGCAAGACTCTTGACATATATTTCATCGAAAACAAAATGGAAGCGGACAAAATCTGCAGCCAGATACTTGTCAATAAGCGCAGCCGCGAGACGGCGGAAAAGACGCGCATAAACGTTAAGAAAAAACTGGGCGGCAGTCTCGATGTTTCAAACAGGGTCAAAAAGTTTGTCGACTGCCGAAGCAAGGATCCGGAAAAGCGGGAGGTTTACATTGTTGAGGGCGACTCCGCATTAGGAGCCTGCAAATTGGGACGGGACAGCGAGTTTCAGGCAATAATCCCGCTCAGAGGCAAAATTCTCAACTGTCTGAAGGCGGAATACGACAAGATATTTAACAGCGATGTAATTGTTGACCTGCTGCGTGTCCTGGGCTGCGGAGTTGAGATAAAATCAAAACACAACAAAGATTTAAGCTCCTTCGACCTTTCAAATCTGCGCTGGAGCAAGATAATTATCTGCACCGATGCGGATGTGGACGGTTATCATATACGCACTCAGGTTTTGGCAATGATTTACCGTCTGGTCCCCACGCTGATTGAAATGGGGTACGTGTACATTGCCGAGTCGCCGCTTTATGAGATCAACACACGCAAGGACACCTACTTTGCGTTTAACGAGCAGGAAAAGACCGATATTCTGGGCAGGCTCGAAGGTCAGAAGTATTCAGTGCAACGCAGCAAAGGTCTGGGTGAAAACCAGCCTGATATGATGTGGCGCACAACGATGAATCCTGAAACACGGCGGCTTATAAAAGTGATGCCCGGCGACATTCAAAAAACGCAGGAGGTTTTCGACCTGCTGCTGGGCGACAACCTGACCGGCAGAAAAGAGCATATAGCCGAAACCGGACACAACTATATTGATATGATCGACGTATCATAACCCAGCTATCAGAGATACGCGCATCCATATTGGTAACCACTGCCGTGAGGCTGCCATAAAAGCAGACCGAGAATAGTAAAATATAATTAAAGGAACAAGACATGAAGAACAAAAAACCAATTATAAAAGAACAACAGATCACAGATACCCTGGAAGAGAATTATATGCCGTACGCCATGAGCGTAATCGTCTCCAGAGCGATACCGGAGATCGACGGTCTTAAACCGTCTCACCGAAAGCTGCTTTACACGATGTACAAAATGGGACTGCTCTCCGGCGGGCTGACAAAATCAGCCAACATTGTGGGTCAGACTATGCGTCTCAACCCTCACGGAGACGCGGCAATATATGAGACCCTCGTCCGCCTGACCGACGGCAACGGCGCTTTGCTGCTCCCTCCGGTCAAATCAAAGGGCAACTTCGGACGGGTGTACTCGCGTGATATGGCATATGCGGCGGCAAGGTATACCGAGGCGAAGCTTAATCCCATATGCGCCGAGCTGTTTGGCGACATCGACAAAAACACCGTTGACTTCACAGACAATTATGACGGCACAATGCAGGAACCGACTCTGCTTCCGACCACCTTCCCGAATATTCTTGCAAACCCCAATCAGGGCATTGCCGTCGGAATGGCGTCCAACATATGCTGCTTTAACCTTCGCGAGCTGTGCGGTGCCACAATCGAGGTCATGAAGGATCCGGAAACCGATCTGTCCGAAATTATGCCGGCGCCGGATTTTCCAACCGGCGGACAGCTGCTTTATGACAAATCCGAAATTGACGAAATCTATCGGACCGGACGCGGCTCTGTCAAGGTTCGGGCAAAATATAAATATGACAAAAAGCAAAATTGCATAGATATATACGAAATACCTTACAGCACTACCGTTGAAGTGATAATTGATAAGATCGTGGATCTGGTCAAGGCGGGCAAGGCGAGAGAAATCTCTGACATTCGCGACGAGACGGATCTGAGCGGACTTAAGATAACCATAGACTTAAAGCGCGGCACCGACCCGGATCAGCTTATGGCAAAGCTCTACAAAATGACCGCGCTTCAGGACAGCTTCGGCTGTAACTTCAATATTCTGGTCGAGGGTTCGCCCATGGTCCTCGGAGTAAACGACATACTCTGCGAATGGCTCAGGTTCAGGCGCAGCTGTGTAAAGCGCGCGCTGAGCTTTGACATTGAGAAAAAGAGCGACAAGCTGCATCTGCTTGAAGGTCTGGCTCTGATTTTGCTGGATATCGACAAGGCAATCAAAATTGTCCGCGAAACCGAGGACGACGCTATGGTTATCCCAAATCTGATGAAGGGATTTAACATAACCAAGGTGCAGGCTGAGTTCGTGGCGGAAATAAAGCTGCGCAACCTTAACAAGGACTATATTTTAAAGCGCACAGCCGAGATCGAAAACCTGAAAAGCGAGCTTGAAGAGCTGCGCAGAACCGTTGAAAGCAAGCGCAGGATAGACAAGCTGATCGAAAAGCAGCTTAAGCAGATAGCGAAAAAATACGGCTCCGACCGCAGGACGGAAATTATATCAGCCGACGACGCAGTCCTTCCAAGTGAAGAAGAGACAATTCCGGACTACAGCGTAAAGCTGTTCAGGACCCGCGACGGATACCTGAAAAAGATCTCGCTGGTGTCTCTGCGTACCAGCGGAGAGCAACGGGTCAAGGAAGGCGACGAGCTTGTTCAGGAAGTCGATGCAAAAAACAGCAGCGAGGTCATCTTCTTTGCCGAGGGCGGAACGGCGTACAAAATGAAGGCGTACGATATTCCTGACAGCAAAGCGAGTCTTTTGGGCGACTTTATTCCAAATCTTTTGGGGCTTACCGAAAAAGAATCTATACTCGGTATGGCTGTGACAGACGACTTTAAGGGCGAGCTGCTGTTCTGCTTTGAAAACGGTAAGGCGGCAAAGGTCCCGCTTGCGGCGTACCAAACCAAAACCAACCGCAAAAAGCTGACCGGCGCGTTTTCCGCAAAGTCTCCCCTTACGGCAACGTTCTTCATACCCGAAGGCGAGAAGCACGACATTGTGCTTTTTTCGGACAAAGACAGAGCGGTGGTGTTCAGCACCGAAAAAATACCTCTGAAGTCGACCCGCTCCACCCAGGGCGTAAACGTCATGACATCCCGCAAGGGCAGCAAAGTCGCCCGCGGAACATATGCGGAGGACTCCGGACTTGTGAACGTTTCACGGTTCAGAACCAAGACCCTGCCGGCAGTCGGAGCGACCGTCCGCGACGTTGACCTCGGTATTGAGCAAATCAGCATGGATTAATATATTAAACAATGCTCAATCAAAGTCTGACAGATTTTGATTGAGCATAATAAATTTAGACCTTAATTATCTCAGCGTCCTCTATTGCCTTTTCAATCATTTCATCAATGTTCGTGAGGCTTTTTTCGGCTTCGGTTATCTCGTCAAGGCGCGGCTTTGTCTTAGGGTGCTTCGGCACAAATATAGTGCAGCAGTCCTCATATGGCTGTATCGAAGTCTCGTAAGCGCCGATCTTTTTGGAGATCGCGGTGATCTCCTCCTTGTCCATTCCTATACATGGTCTGAACACCGGCAAATTCACGGCGGAATTTGTGCAGTAAAGCGCCTCCATGGTCTGACTTGCCACCTGACCTATACTCTCGCCGGTTATAAGCGCCATATCTTTGTTTGACACGGCGATCCTTTCGGCTATGCGCATCATGATCCTGCGCATTATCACAGTCAGGTAATTCTTGGGACAGTTGTCAATTATATCAAGCTGAATATCGGTAAACGGCACAACATACAGCCGAATACCGCGGGTATAAGCCGACAGGATTTTCGCAAGGTCAACCACCTTATCCTTGGCACGCTCGCTGGTATACGGCGGGCTGTGGAAGTAGACCGCGTCAAGCGCAACTCCGCGCTTTGAGATCATCCAGCCGGCGACCGGACTGTCAATACCACCGCTCAGCAGGAGTGCGGCGCGCCCGCCGGTGCCGACCGGCATACCGCCGGCGCCGCTGATTATGTCGGCAACTATATACGCGTCGTCGCGTATCTCGACCTGAACCAAAATGTCCGGATCGTGAACGTCGACTCTGATGTTCCTCCCGTCCTTGTTCACGGCGCGGAGAATGGCTCCTCCCACCTCGCGGCTTATTTCGGGAGATTTGAGCGGGAACCGTTTGTCCTCGCGCTTGGTTTCGACCTTAAAGCTCTTGCCGTCAATATCCATATCAAGCACGCACCGCGCCGCGGTCTCCTTTATGCTGTCCATTCCCTTCTCGCACCGTGCTGCCGGACAGATATTGACAATTCCGAACACCTTTTTAAGACGCTCGACCGCCTCATACATATCAATTCCCTCATCCAGCGCTTCAACATATATAGTGGACTGGGCTTTTTTTACACTGAATTTGCCCAAGGGCGCCAGCGCAGAATTGATGTTGTCGATCAGCTTCTGCTCGAACCGCGGGCGGTTGAGACCCTTAAGGGCTATCTCGCCGTACTTTAACAATAACAAGTTTGTCTTTTGCATATCTCTCTCCTGTTTATCATTTAAATTTTATCTCATGTTCAGACGTCTTAAGCGCGGCGCTATTTTTTCAACCGCTTGAATTACCTCGTCAATTTGTTCTGCCGTTGTGAATTCCGACAAACTGAAGCGTATACTTCCGTCAATCATTCGGGGCTTTACGCCTATCTCGGTCAGCACATAGCTCGGCTCCTTCTTGTGGCTGCTGCAGGCGCTTCCGCTGGAAACGTAAATATCGCTCATCTCCAGAGAGTGCAGCATGACCTCGGACCTCACGCCGCCGAACGACACATTCAGAATGTGGGGCGCGCAGCAGTTTGGCGTGTTGATTTTGATATCGTCGAGCCGCAGCAGTCCCGCTTCAAGCCTCTTGCGCAAAGCCGCAATTCTTTCCGCCTTTTTGTCAAGATCTTGCGACGCCATCATTGCCGCAACTCCAAAGCCCACAATTCCCGGAACATTCTCGGTGCCGGAACGCAGATTTGTCTGCTGTCCGCCGCCGTAGATTGTCGGCTTAAGCTTAGTTCCGCGCCGCACATACAGCGCGCCCACGCCTTTGGGACCGTGTATTTTATGAGAGCTTATCGAAATCATATCAACTCTCATGGAATTTACATTTATCGGGACCTTGCCGAACCCCTGGACCGCGTCGGTATGCATGAGCGCTCCGGGACGCTTTTTCTTCAAGATCTCAGTCATTTCCGCTATCGGCTCAAGCGTTCCTATCTCATTATTGACCAGCATTGCCGAAACCAGAACAGTGTCCGCCTTTATCATTTTTTCAAACCTGTCAAGCATCACTCTGCCGTCACTGTCAACCGGAATATACTCAACTTTATATCCCCTGTCCCTGAGCACGGGCAAAACGCTCATGATCGCCGGATGCTCAAGAGGCGTTGTCAAAATATGTCTGCCGCGATTGGCTGCAGCCGCGCCCAGCAGCGCCAAATTGTCGGACTCGGTTCCGCCGGAGGTAAACAGTATCTCTGACGGGTCAGCCTTTATCGCCGCCGCGACCCGCTCCTTTGCGGTTTTGACAGCGCGTTCCGCCTCAATGCCGAGCTTGTGCAGGGACGACGGATTTCCGTAATTATTGTTCATTGTGTCAAACATCGCCGAACACACCTCGGCATACGGTCTGGTGGTGGCGCTGTTATCAAGATATACTTCCATAAATTATTCCTCCATAGCGGCGTTTTGCAAAAAACACCGCTCCTACATATTCTAACACATTATTCAAAAGTTTTCAACTGCCATTTTCAAAAACGCCCGCAGTACAGTATATTCGACATTATTCAAAAAGTTGACAACGCATTTAAGCGGCGGCAAAACTCAAAAGAGTTTTGCCGCCGCTATGATTTATCACATACCTATTTTCATTATTTTTTTCAGGCGGTGGTTGACGCCCGACTTGGTGAGCGGCGGATTTAACAGCTTTCCCAACTCGGTCAGGCTGTAATCCTTGTATTCAAGCCGCAGCCTTGCGATCTCGCGCAGATCATCCGGCAGGCTGTCAAGCCCCACGGTATCCCGAATTTTATGTATCGCCCTTATCTGGTCGACCGACGCGTTGATCGTGCGTGACAAATTCGATGTCTCGCCGTTGGCGTTTCGGTTGGCGTCGTTGCGGATCTCCTTTTCGATTTTTATGTTTATAAGTTCCATTTGGGAACTGCACGCCCCCAAAAGCGCAAGTATGTCCTCTATAACCTCGCTGTTTTTTACATAAGCCACATATTTCTTTTTTCTGACTGTCAGGCTGAGCGAAAATCCCAGTTCGGAAAAAACACGGATTATATCTTCACACAACTCCTTGTTCGGTGCGGATATTTCCAAAGCGTAATTCTTATTCGGGTCGCTGACCGCGCCCGCACCGAGGAACGCTCCCCTCAAAAATTCGCGCTTGCAGCACACACGCTTGATTTTGCCCGCGCGGAGCAGCACATTGCCTTCTCCGTCAAGCATATCGAGGTCGTATAAAAGCTGCGCCACCTTAACGCTGTCACAAAGTTTTGCGCAATATTTTCCGTTCTTGTCGCCGCTCTGCTTAACAGACGCCTCTATTCCCAAACGCCGGGACAGATCCACAAAGCAGCCTATTACGTCCTGATTGTCGCTTACTACTTTGATCTCGTTTTTGGTTATCTGCGCGGCGCCCGGCAAAATCAGTCCCTTAAACCGAGACTTTATGCAGCACGGCTCCCTGACTTCAACTCTATAAAGTTCTCTCTTGATTTTTCGGGAAAATGATTTGACGCTGTTTTCCGTGTTTGCCAAGGCAATCACCTCCGTCTGTTTTTCGGACTGTAAAGCAAAACTCCCTCTCCGCTTATCTTCTGACCGAACTCATTTCTGTTTATACTCACAATGTCGATCAAAGCGTCCGCAAGAACGCCGGTGTTATGTCTTACATGGTTGTGACGGTCAACCGTGACAAGATCCCGCTCCACCACGGTGATACCGGTAGACAAAAATCTGTTTTTATCGTATTCGACCGCCTGCGCGCCTTCGCCGCTGTATTTCTCGGTAAGCTCCCGACTGATTTCTCCGGTGTTCACTATGCAGTAATCAATAAAGTCATCAAATGTATGGTCGAGTATGGCGAGCGCATGGTCAAAAGCGGTGTAGCCGTCGGTCTCGCCGGGCTGCGTCATAATATTATTTATGTAAACAACGGGCGCGGACGCTTTTTTTATCGCGTCCTTAAGGTCCTCGATCACCAAATTGGGGATCACACTGGTATACAGGCTTCCTGGACCGAGAGTTATAAGGTCTGCGTTTTTAACGTCCTCAAGCACCTCGCTCAGAGTCGCCACCGGAAGCGGCGAATTTGACTTCTCACGCAGCCGCACTTTCTTTATCGCCGCGTGCCGCTCGCTGACAGAGTGACCGATTTTTGACTCCCCGACCACAGTGCTGCCGTCCTCCATAGTCGCCACAAGCTCCACATCCGAGGCTGTGACCGGGTAGACTTTGCCTATGATATTAAGTACCTCGCACACGTTTCTGACTCCGGTCACGAAGTCGCCGTCAAACGTTCCTGTCATAGCCGCAAGAAGCAGATTTCCGAAGCTCTGACCCTTGAGCTGTCCGCTGCTGAACCGATAGTTCAGCAGCTTTTCCATGATCGGCTCGACCTGAGAAAGGGCGAGTATGCAATTTCGTATATCTCCCGGCGGAGGTATCTTAAGGTCCTCACGCAGCATACCGCTGCCGCCGCCGTCATCCGCAACGCTGACCACCGCGGTAATATCGGTCGTGTAGGTTTTTATACCGCGCAGCATAGCCGAAAGCCCTGTTCCGCCGCCGACAGAAACTATCTTTGGATTAAAAACTCCGCTCCGGCTGCCGTATTTTAAGTTTTTATATTTAAGCTCCGCTCCGGATGAACCATCGTTTTGCATATCTAAACACCCTTTTGTATATCCCTATGAATAATATTGACGTTTGATGTGTCATCGCTTTTCAGGAACTTGTAAAGTTCCTCCGCCAGAGTAACACTGCGGTGATGTCCGCCGGTGCAGCCCACAGCAATAACCAGCTGGTTCTTTCCTTCCTTAATGTATTCGGGAACAAGAAAGTTGATCATCTGTGTCAGCATATTCAAAAACCTCTGGCTTTCCTCAAACCCCATAACATAGTCATGCACATTTGTTTCAAGACCTGTGCTGCGCTTAAGCTCCGGAACATAAAACGGGTTCGGCAGAAACCTTACGTCAAACACCAGATCGGCGTCGAGCGGGATACCGTATTTAAACCCGAAAGACATAACGTTTATAATAATTCCGGTATCCTTTCTCGGAGCAAACATTCCCTTTATTTTCGCGCCCAGCTGCGCCGATGACAAATCCGAGGTATCGATTATATACTCCGCCCTGTTTCTGGCGTCGCTTAGCAATGCGCGCTCTCTTTTAACGCCGTCTATTATCCTTCCTCCGCCGGCGCCCGGATGCAAACGTCTTGTCTCTTTATAACGTTTGATAAGGGTCTCGTTGGAAGCTTCCAAAAACAAAATATGATGCTCTACGCCCATCTCTTCAAGCTCGCCTATTGCGTCGGAGAACTCGTCAAACATATTTTCGCCGGCTCGGACATCGGTGACAACGGCGATATATTCCATTCCGTCGTCGGCTTTCGCACAGATTTCCGCAAACCTCGGAATAAGCTCGGGCGGCATATTGTCAACGCAGTAATACCCCGTATCCTCAAGCGCCTTTATTACCTGAGTTTTTCCGGCTCCGCTCATTCCTGTAATAATCAGTATTTTCAAATTCAATCACCTCGCGTTTTAAAACTCTCCTATCAGCTTTACCTCCGTCTCAAGCTTAACTCTGTCCTTCTCAAGTACCGTTTTCTGCACATGACGGATGACCTCAAGCACATCCGCCGCGGTTGCGCCGCCGTTGTTTACCACAAATCCGGCGTGCTTTTCTGAAACCGACGCTCCGCCAACAGAGTAGCCCTTAAGCCCTGCCTGCTCGATAAGAGCGGCGGCAAAATGCCCCTCCGGACGCTTGAACGTGCTGCCCGCGCTGGCTTTGTCCACAGGCTGTTTTGTTACACGCTTTTCGGTAAGCTCTTTGATATCGTCCATTATCAGCTTCATGCTCCTGTACTTGAGCCGCATTTCCGCACTCAGAATGACATAGTTCTTGTCGGTAAAAAAACTGCGTCTGTAGCCGAATTCGCAGGCATCGGCGCTGATCGTCCGTACCTCACACTCGTCGTCAAGATACGTAACGGATGTTATGACGTCTTTCATCTCTCCGCCGTAGGCTCCCGCGTTCATATAGACCGCGCCGCCCAGAGAGCCGGGAATTCCGGACGCAAATTCGAGTCCCGAAAGACCGTTCCGAGCCGCGGAATTTGCCAGCTTTGAGAGCAAAATCCCGCTGCCTGAGGTTATGGTGTCGCCGCTTATATGAATTTCACTCATGTCCTTTCCTATCTCAATGACCGCGCCTTTTATGCCCTTGTCGCCCACAAGCAGGTTTGAGCCGTTGCCTATTATATAATACTTGATATTAAGCTGTTTGAACAGCTTGACCAAAGCTATAAGCCGGCTTGTATTCTGCGGCGTAATGTATATCTCCGCCGGACCGCCAACCCTGAATGTTGTATGCGCGCTCATCGGCTCGCCGAGCTTTACGTTAGACTCCCCGACTATGCCGCGCACCATTGTAACAGCCAAATTATTCATTTAAGTCCTCCATATATGTCAAAGTCTGATGTTCTTTCCCGACGCGTTCAGAAATCCCACAAATTTTTCGGCGGTCGTGTTCATAATAAGCTCTTCCGGAAAACCGATCTCCTCAAGCATATTCAGCGCGTTTGAAACATTGCCCACATCAAACGGCGTGTGCGCGTCAGAGCTGACCACTATTCCGCAGCCGACTTCCTTGCACTTTTCGGCAATACGCCGACAGTTCTCGGCGCTCCTCCGCCTTACAGAATATGAGTGGTTATTAATTTCTATGCACTTTCCTGCGTCCCTTGCCGCACGGACCACCTTGTCAATATCGTACGGGCATCTCGGATCTCCGCTGTGTCCTATAATATTCACATAAGGATTTTTTATAACGCCGAGCCATGCCTCGGTGTGATCCTCAAGGTCGCGGTCGTCATAGCAGGGCTGATGAATTGATGCAACGACCACCTCGGCTTTTTCAAGATGCTCAACATCCAAACTTATCTCGCCCTTTATATTCAGCACGTTCGATTCGCATCCCTTAAGCAAACGCACCCCTTCTATATAATCGGGCAATTCATGCATTGTCGTAAAGTGCCATATGTGCGCGCAGTCGGGCATGGGCGGCGTGTGATTGGTCATACAGACAAGCTCAAGTCCCCGCTGCGCGGCAACGCGCAGATTTTCCCAAACCGTTCCGAACGCATGGTCGCTGCAGTTGGTATGGGTGTGCGCGTCAACAGCTATTTTAATACTCAAAATAATACCTCCAATATACAAACACCAAAGGGCGGCTTGTGTTTAACCCAATTGGCTCATCTGTTCGGTGATCCTGCGGTTAAGCTCCTCAGCGGCGTTATAACCCATTCTCTTCTGTCGGTTGTTCATCGCCGCGACCTCAAAAATCACCGCCAGGTTCCTGCCGGGCTTGACCGGAATTGTCAGCGACGGTATATCCAGTCCCAAAATATTCGTGTATTCATCGACAAGACCGAGGCGGTCATACTGCTTGTTCCTGTCCCATGTCTCAAGATGAATTATCATGTCTATGTTCTCGGAGTCCTTAACTGCGCCCATACCGAATATGTTCTTTACGTCAACAATTCCTATGCCGCGTATCTCGATAAAGTGGCGGATAATATCGGGCGCGACCCCGATAAGCGTTTTGGATGAGACCTTCTTGATCTCCACCGCGTCGTCGGCAACCAAACGGTGACCGCGCTTTATAAGCTCAACAGCTGTTTCGCTCTTTCCGCCTCCGCTCTCGCCTACGATAAGCACACCCTGACCGTATATTTCGACCAGAACGCCGTGGCGGGTTATCCTCGGCGCCAATTCAACGCTTAAGTACGCGTTAAGAGTGCTGGTGAAATACGATGTGGGCTGAGCCGTTCTGAGCACAGGCGTCTCGTATTCCTCGGCAAGCTTAAGCATCTCCGCCGAGGCGTTTCCGTTTCGGGAAAGAATAACGGCGGAAACATTTTTCTCAAACAACCGCTTAAGGTTGTTGTATCGGACCTCCGCCGAAAGACCTGCCAGATACGTGTTCTCGACCATGCCGAAAATCTGGATGCGGCTTGGGTCAAAGTAGTCAAAAAAACCGGTTATCTGAAGTCCGGGACGGTTAACGTCCGCCGTCTCGATCATGATCTCCTTATCGGGATAGTACAGCTTTTCAAGCTTCATTTCGTGAATAACCTTTTCAAGGCTGACGGTAAAAATTTCATTGTCCATAGTACATTCCCCTGTTTCAAAATTTCATACAATAATTATAATTCAAGACGAATTGTTTGTCAATACTATAAAGTATATCAAAAAAGGAGTTCCCGTTAGGCGGCTTTTCATAAGACAGTAATATCAAATTACGAAGTCTGCCAAAAAGGGTAAAATTTAAAACGGATAGAGAAAACTACGCTCTATCCGTTTTTTGTGTCTTATGTCCGCATATTATACCCTTAAAACCGCGTGAAATCTTTTGTTTTTGAGGCTGAGATAAATCAAGCGATAAAAGAATATACCTATCAAAAAAATAGGGGCAGGTGTCACGCAGTAGTGGAAAAATAGACTTCCAAAACCCACGTAAAACCGTTGTTTTTATGCCTTAATTTTTTAAAAATCTGCTATGGTAATATAATTATATTATCAACCCCAAAATTACGGTCTTAAATGTCCACGTTTGTGTAACCGATTTTTAAATTGAAAAATTTATTGTATTATGGTATTATATATTTGGCAGTTATAACTGCAAGTGTGGAATATTCCGTGCGGAGAAACATTTAAGCATAAATAAAATATGCCTATCTAAAAGGCAGAGCCAAAACATAAGGACGGTTGGCCGCTTCACTTCCTTTCTAAACACTTAATATCGTGTTTAAGACACAAAGAAAGGAGTGGATGCGTATGAAAAATTTGTTTTGCAAAGTTTTTCTTGCATTGCTTGTAATTATCGTAATTTTTGCGATTTTTGCACAGCCAGTGCAATAGAAAAATAACAACCGCCTTAAAGTTTTGACCGACTCGTAAGGCGATTGTTTGATTACCTTTGAAGCGGCCAAACCGTTTTTACGCTCTGCCGTTTCTCTTTCTATGATTATTATATATTAATATTATGCTTTTGTCAAGGATTTTTCTTAAATCAAAATCGTTAGTAGCAGTGTCTAAATATCTCAAAAGACAACCATTTCCTGTGGATTGCAATGGCGTTTTAGGCGAAATTTCACATAATATATTCAAAATTGCTTTCCGTCAACTTTTAATCCCAACATAATTATATATTTTATCAAAAAACTGAATTTACAGAAATTTCTCCGAAAATTTAAGTTGTTCTTTGTCATAGATTTATTCTGTTTTGCATCACATTGTAACAAACTCATTGATACATTTGAATAAGTTTAAATTCTTTCATTTGCAGTATATAAAAGTTTATCATTTATTGATTAATTCTAAATACATCGTTAGTGTAACTCCGTAATAAATTAAATTTAAAACTATTGTCTATTCTTCGGATAATATACGTGCCTGAATTGAATAACTGCCATCTTCATTTGGTACATAAAATAATTCTACATTTTTATACTTTAGTATATATTTTATCAATATATCAAAAATGTCTATATTAACATTCGCATAAATAGGATATACTTGTATAAATGCATCGCGCATAGTCTGTGCAAGAATATTTTTATATTGTGTTTCATAATCAAGCGCTTTTGATAAAAGCTCTTCCCATTTTTTTATAATGATTTCTTTATTTGCATTATCTGCCTTAATATAATTATCTATAATATACAAAAGTGTATTCTCTGTAATAACAATAAGAAATCTCATATTAAGCATACGTTCCATATATGTAAATAGTGTAATAATTGGAGTTTTTATATCACATAGAAAATCAATTATTCCAATACTATCAACGTTAAACTCTTTAAGTTGGGTAATAGCCATTGTAGGTATTTCAGCACCAACAAAGGTTCTTTTTGTGTTTTTGGATAATGATAAAGCATCGTAATCACATATACCAAATGCTCTCGTAAAGAGTTTGTTATTTATACCTCGAATGCTAAAATCTTGTTTATTGGAAAGGCACTTGATTTGGGAAACATAATTATTTAACTTTACCGCTTCTTGCATAAGAAGTTGTTTATTTTTTTCAGAAACTTCATTAATAAACAATTCATCCTCTATAATACCCATAGAAGCTACTGTGTTTTTTCGATTTTTCTTTATTATATTTTCCGTATCATCTTTAATAGTGATGTTTATTGATCTTGGTATGACTACATCATTATTGTTGAGGCTATCAATATCAACACCAATTTTATACATAGCAACAAGTGCCGCATATGAAAGAACATAATTTTTACCAGCTATATACTTTGAATGATAAAGTTCTCTAAATATTATATCTTTATTATCTAAAAACAATAAAACTGTTTCTGTATAATTTAAATTTGTATGCTTAGATAGGGCAAATAATGGTTGGGGAAGACTCGATAAATCCTTATAGGTATCTAGTAAATTAGAAAAAGGATTTTCAGTAATCGTGTTGGCCTTCACCCACTTTTTAAATTCATTAATATTTTTTATTTCATTATTTTGTATGTCAAATGAAAATGCTTTAATTTTTCCGTTTTGGATCATTCTTTTATAGCAAACATTTACAAAATAACTATCAAGAGTTGCAATTTTCTCAATAGTGTATTTAGATTTATTTATCTCAACAGAAACACCACATTTTTTCATAAACAATCCTAATTCAATCGCCTTGTTTCTAGTTATGTGTGTAGCATTCTCCCAATTATATGGTTCTTGAGGCAAAATATTTTCGTTGTGTATACAATATGTTTCTTCTTCCTCATTGTTGTTTTCACATACTAATGAAACTACGGTTTCCGTATCTACATATTCTCTATCAATAGATCTGCTATTAACTTCACTATTTTGTTCCTCTAAATGTATTCCGATGTAATTTCCGCAAAATTCACTAGCATCAGGGGAATTTAATAAGGCTTTTGTTATTAATTTTTTTGCTTTTATTATATCTGTTTGCATAAAAGTTTGTGCCGCTAATACTAATAGCCTTGGGCTTCCAATAGCAATTGCTGAACTAATTACATCTTCTTTAACCTGTCGTCTATTCTTGATTGAAAGTAAAAGTATCAAATCAACAATATAGGCATTATCTTTATAATATGGAAAAATATTCATCAAGGTATCCAATGCTTCAATTTCTTTACCTTGTTGCATATTTATTCTTGATTTTATATAATCCAAGCTATGTCCTACATTATGTAGTACTGTTTCATAAGACTCGATAACTTTATTTGCGTATTGAACTTTTTCATTTTTTAATAATATAGCAGTAAATATCAAAACAGTAATAACAAAAAATGGGTGTACTTCATCTTTATCCATTTTATTAATAATACAATCTAATAATTGGACTTTTTCATCGTTATTTGAACTATAATATAATGATACCCAATACTCTAGATACTTACCATATGTATCTTTATATTTTGCTATTATTTTAGCGTCTACATCACCTTTTGTTTCCTTAATTGCACGAACATATGTTAAATAAAGATATAAATCATTATCAATTAAATACTTATTTTCATTTAAAACAGTCATTATATGTTCTTGTGAACTTTGCGATTTTTTCCAATAATATGGTAATAGGCCAAAATAATCAGATTTAAGACAATATTTTATTATTTCTGTCTCACTTGCCTGATTATTGTCAATCTTACATTTTAAAACAATTCCTTTTATTTTTATATTTTGAAACAAATATTCAGACATATTGTCCATTATTTTCAAAGCTTCATCAACATTCAAAATTGATAACGCACGTAATAAAACTATATAATATTGTTCTTGAATTTTTTCTGATGCATATAAATATATATATTCTTCTTTCTTTAACTCTTCAGCAATGTTTGAAAGTTCGTCAAATAGTGCAGTTTCTTTATCTATTATCGGTTTATTAAGTAATACTAGTTCTTTCTTTTCATATATTAAAAGTTTATCAACAAAAGTTTTATCGTCACCTATTATTGTTTCAATGATGCTATCAATATTGTTATAATTCTCCTTTAATATAACGCTAACAACTATTCTTTTTGTTAACCATATTTCATTCTTAAAATCATCAATTATATGAATTTGATAAATATTAGTATTACTATCCAAAGTTTTTACAAAAAAACTTTCGGCAAAATCATTAATGAGTTTTTTTACTATGCTTTTTAATTGTTGGTTTTTTAAGTTACTCATTAATATTGACAATTTTTCTTTGCAGTTCAAATAGAATAACACTAACAATCGTGCAACATCGTCACTAATGAAAGTATTAGCTATTTTGGAATGCGCACTTAAAATATCTTCGTTAATTACTTTATAATTGGATAAGATTTCAAGACCAATTTTAATAGCATTTTCTAAACTATCATTTTTCCCACTAATAAGCGGAATAATATTATATACCGTCTCAAGATTTCCTCGAAATAATTCTTTCTTTAAAGCATTATACACACGTATAATATCATCTTCGTGCATTTGTGAACTTTGTGATAATATTCTAACAGCATTTCTTAATTCATCATTGTTGTCAATTAAACTATTCATTTTATCAATTAAAATATTGGTATCTTGTTTATTAAAATAAATTATATTTCGAGTTTCGTCTGATAAATTAGAGGTGACATAGCAACGTATTTTTTCAAGAAATTGAAATAAAAAGCTTTTTACTATCGTTTCATCATAAACTGAATATTGTTTATTATTACGCTCAAGCAAAGTTTTAAACCGATTTAATTCAAATTTTATAAATTCATCTTCTGTCTGCGTTCCTAAAGTATATCCACAAGCAAACGAAAAAACATGTTGGAGCACAGCATAATGCTTCAAAAAGTTTTCAAATTCACTAGATGTAATAATTGTTCCATCATTATATTTATAAAATTCTTTTAGCCATCTTTTTAATTTGCGCTTGAACTTATATAATTTGAGTTTTGGATAAAATGTATTTTTTTGATCATATATCGCATCTGAAATTAGATTGATAACGACATTTACAATATTTGAAATCATTTTGAACACTCCTTTTAAAGGCTATGTATCATTATAACATATTACCTTTTTATTTCAATGATATATAAGAAATAATCTTTGTAATCAAAATTAAACACAATACAAGTTATCCCAAAATGCCCAACACAAAAATATTTCTTAATATATCAACGCTTTATTTTTTAAGTTGTCAGGATAGTTATATTTATTACTTAATTTTTAAATAAGTTAAATATACTTTCTTTTTTTATGCGTGCCTCATCAAAAATATATGCTTTGTTACTCTTTATAATAAATTTTCCATCTTCAAGTATCATTGGTTCGTTACTGTGTACAGCAATTTTGATATCATCAGAAAGGGATATTCGGGTGTCTAAAATATATATATTATTTTCAACTGTAAATATAAAATTAATATCATTTGATAATAAAATTCTACTATCATATTTTTCCTTTGAGATAATATCATTTTCTGATATTATGACTCTATCAAAATTAATGGCAGAATATCCCTTTTCAATTACATTTGATAAAAAAGTAATCTGCTCTATATCAATAGCTTCTATAATTACAGGCATATTAATGCTAAGGTTATATACATTTTCAATTTGTATTAGTCTTCTTAATATATCTATCTTGGATTTATATTCGTTTATTATATCTTTTGCATGAATGTGGAAATCCTCCGTTTCAAAAATTATATTATCATCATTATCTATACATATAATAGATTTAGAATTATATAATGCATAAGTTCGTCTATACAATTCAAAAACTTGCTTAACGGAATTTTGTTTAGTAGGTATTATACTAAAATTTGATTTGTGAGAAGTATTTTGATTTGATACATTTTCTTCTGTTAATTGCAGATCAAATTTATAGATTAAACCCTTATTATCTTCACCTTTCAAAACAATATTAAAGATACCATCTACATAGTTGCTTGTTACTATATACTTGGTAAATGGTATTACTACTGCTCCCAAATCATTTTCAACACTAAAAGATATATATTTAACACTTGGTTTAATTATCACGTCCATTGCCTGAAAATCGCCATTATATAATGGACAATTTTTTGCATATATTGTTGGTAATCGCATTTTCAAACCATTGTAAGAACTATTATTATATTCTTTTAAAACTTTCCCATCATGCGTTTTGATAACGAAAAAACAAACCTTGAATTTAGCTTCCTCACCCTTCAAACGCAAAAACGATAATAGTTCGTCAAAACTATTGAAATTCGTTTTTCTTAAATCAACTTCTATTTCAGCATCGATACAAAAATCTTTTTCATTTTTCTTGGCTGCCAAAGTTATATTATAGTCATCCCATGAAAATGATTTAATTTCTTCTGCTCGAATAGGAGAGCCTAATTGTTTCTCTAAATTTTCTATTTTTAATGATATCTTATCTATTTCTTGCTCCACATTCGATAAACGAACATCTGATTTAGAAGTACTGGAAGACAATAATTCTTTAATATCTATTTTGGCGCTATCAATTTGATCTAATATTTCGTCCCGAGTATTCAAAATAATATTTGCCATACGTCTCGTATTATCATCCAAAGGTGTATTAAAAGTTATATAGGTGGCAAACATTATATTTTTTAATATATTAGTTAAGCGAGATCTCTCATATGGCGCCGGGAGATCATATGATTCTACAAGTTCATCAATAAAATTATTTGCAGTTTTAGTATCTATGATATTTCTACTAAAACAACGCCTAATAATTTTATCTTCGTTTTTTAAGATAATTTCACTTACACTATCATAAAAAGGCTCATTATTATACTTACTGTGCAAAACCAATTCAAGATTTTTCTTATACTCTTTCAACTGTGAATTCATATTATGTTCGTGAATTTGATCTTTCAACTTTGCGACAAACTTATTTATTATTTTTTTACCTATAGTTGTTATAATTTTTTCAATCAATAATGCTTCAGTCATATTTATCATCATCCAATCTTTATTATGGTTTAATGCTACCATATTTCTTGATTATTGTCAACATTCAACAAATATTTGAACATATGTGTAATTTAATATATTGCCGAATCGTAATACAATAGATATTGCTTTTAAAAATCATTATTTATCTTAATATATTTTTTAATTCGTTCCAAAATTTTACACATATGAAAACGAGCGGCGCATTGGCCGCTCGTTGACTTTAGCTCATTTTTCAGTTTAATATCTCATAATCCTTTTCAAACACTTCGCTAATCGGGGTTATTTCGTTTGTGTTGTTCCATAGTAACAGTTTCAGCTTATATCGGCCGCTCAAGCCGCTGCAGTCAAAAGTAATATCTTGTATATTTTCGCCTCTGACAAAGCTTTGATTTTCGTTGATCATCACTTTCTTTAATACATCCCCCGTCGGATTATAAGCCGCCAGAATAACTGCCGCGTTATCAATTTTTCCGGCGTTGTTGGTGGTTTTAACCGACAGCTTAATTTGATTACTGTCTTGGATATACTCATCATCAATTACAACGAAATCCGTAACATCCGAGTCATTCTTGAAATAAGCGGCGGAGTAATTATTGTATTCGTCAATATCGTTTGCCAAGCTTGATACCGCGTAATATACCGCCTCCGTATCCGTTATTTCAACCGGCGCTTTCACAATCGTATTTTCAAGCGGCATTATGTTTTCAACGGTTTCCCGATACACGACCTCGCCGTCAATTGAGCCTTTATGTATTTGAACTTCCACATTATCGGCTGCCACCGAGCCCCTGTTTTCAATAACCGCGTTAACATAATATCTGCCGCCCTCATTTGTGACATACGCGTTTGATACCGCCGCGTCTGCCGAGCCTATGACTGTGGTTCCGATATTATCGTCGATATTAAAATCTTCATACTTCGACGGCAGCGCCTTAATCATGAGGTTTTTGACCGTGTTTGATACATCCGGCATATACGAAACGGCTATATTTTTGGTTTCTCCGGCCTTTATAACATCATTTCTTTCAATTGTTTGCTTCAGCTCATCATTTTCATAGACTTCGACAGTTATACCGTTTATTTCTTCTTCTCCGACATTGTCGCAATCAAACGACAATGCTATCATGCCCGTTTTGGCATAGGCGTCCTCGCTGACATCCAAAGTGTCCCGATCAAGTGAAATATTATAGGTCGGAACAATGGTGTTCACAAACAAATCTGTTTCTCCGGTAGAATAGCCGCCGTCGTCATTTACAACAGCCTTTCCCGTCTTCATATAATTTACCGTGAATGTGCCATCCGCGTTTACGATGATCCCCGGGTCGCTTATATTATGCTCATCGCCGACAAAGGTTATTTTCTCACTCCATTTTCCGTTGTTGTATCTGACTCCGCACAGCGTGTCATAACCGTTATTGTGGTCGATCCAGCAGATGTACATATTATTGCCGTTTGATCTTATCACGGGGATAGAATTTAAGTTAATGTCGGCGTTGATCGCGGTTTGCGTCTTTTTGCCCAAAACATCGTTAATGATCTGCAATTTGTTATCGGCGTCAAAATATGCCAAGACGGTCTTTCCGTTTAAATTGCCAATCGTGTATTGACCGACGCCGGTATAATTCAATTGCTTTGTTGAGCCGTCAGTCATTGAAACATAATATATTATACCGTCTTTTTTATAAAATATATTTTCGTTCATTCCGTCCATAGCGATTCTGGTGACCGCGCCGATATTCTCTACGGTAGCAACATCGGACCAGTCGGAGCCGTTAAACGTCGCGTAATGCAAATCGGTTGTGCCGCTTTGCGATGATAAATCGGCTTCGGAATTAGAGAGCCACGCCGCGGCCGCGGTATCGCCGTTTGACGAGACCGTTGGTGAAAAATCAAATGTGTTATTGTCGGTCAAGCGCTTAGATACCCATTCCGTGCCGTTTAAGTACGCGGCGGATATCTCCGTCTGCGATAAGATATCTTTCATCGGCATATCGCCCGACGACATCACGGATCTCATATCCTCCCACACCACAAATTTTCCGCTTGCGGATATTGTGCTGTCAAGCGTGCCGTCGTCTTGCACGGGCACAGGCGCTGACCATGTTCCGTCACTGTTCTGAGCGGAGCATACCAATTTAAGTCCGTTTTGCTGTTCGCGTTCATCGGCGTCAACCGTAAAATACAGATAATTTGTGCCGTTGATGTTTTGCAAAAC
>CANQKP010000006.1 GCA_947624495.1 uncultured Monoglobus sp.
TGACCAAAGGCACAGTGGGCGTACTTCACGGCATGAAATCGATATTCCTTCAGGATAAGTCGGGAGGCATAATGCCGGTGTATTCGATCTCGGCAGGACTCGACTATCCCGGCGTCGGACCGGAACACGCGGCGCTGCGCGACAGCGGCAGGGCGGAATACTATCCGATAACCGACAAAGAGGCGGTTGACGCGTTCCGCTATCTGACCCGAATTGAAGGAATAATCCCGGCAATCGAAAGCTCGCACGCGGTGGCTCAGGCAATGAAAATAGTGCCTGAGATGGACAAGGACAAGATCGTGGTGATCAACCTGTCCGGAAGAGGCGACAAGGATGTTTATTCGGTTGCGAGATATATGGGGGTGGAGATCAATGAAAAATAGAATAGACACAATGTTTGAAGCTCTCAGAGAGAATAATAAAAAAGCGCTGATAACGTTCCTGACATTCGGCGACCCGGATATCGAGACCTCAAAAAAGCTGGTTCTGGCAATGGAAAACAGCGGAGCCGACCTGATAGAACTCGGAATTCCGTTTTCAGACCCGATGGCTGAGGGTCCCGTTATACAGGCGGCGAACGTCAGGGCGCTTAAGCATGAGATTGATCTTGATATAATATTCAAAGCCGTTTCCGAACTGCGTGAGGAAACTCAGGTCCCGTTTGTGTTTCTGATGTATTTTAATTCGGTCCTCAGCTATGGTACCGAAGAATTTTTTGCACAGTGCAAAAAATCCGGAGTTGACGGCGTGATAATCCCTGATCTGCCGTTTGAGGAGAGCGGCGAGATTTACGACCTTACCCAAAAGTACGGGGTTTGGCAGATCTCGATGATTGCTCCCACATCATCGGAAGAGCGGTCAAAGGCGATATGCGAGCGCGCAAAGGGATTTTTGTACTGCGTGTCCTCAATGGGCGTCACCGGTATGCGCGATGGTTTTTCAACCAATTTTGACGAAATGTTCGCCATGCTTAATAAGTATTCCGATATACCGAAATGTATAGGCTTTGGAATTTCCAAGCCGGAGCATATAGCGGATTTGAAGAAGTACTGCGACGGACTGATAGTCGGCAGCGCCATAGTCAAGACGATAGCCGCGGGCGAAACAGCCGCCGACAAAATTTCCGCCGTAAGCGGGCTTACCTCCGCACTCAAAGCGCCGCTTATATAGGTGCGGAAGATGAGCCAAACAGAACCTTGCGGAAAAAAAGATATAATCCTTGACAAATTCGCATAAAAATGCTATAATAAATATGCAAAAAGGAGCCGTGCGGCTCCTTTTTATATACTGTTTTCTATAAACTTGATTTTGGGCTTGTGGGTTTTTGCATCCTCGTAGTCCATCGAGGCGTAGGCGATAATGATCACCTTGTCTCCGACTTTCGCCTTGTGAGCCGCCGCGCCGTTTAAGCAGACCACTCCGCTGCCCCGCTCGCCGGGAATGGCGTAGGTTATAAGCCGCTCGCCGTTGTTTATGTTCACTATATGGACCTGCTGGTTCTCAAGTATTCCGACTTCGTCCATCCAGTCGCGGTCGATCGTGACCGAACCGATGTAGTTAAGGTTAGCGTCGGTGACAGTGGCTCTGTGTATCTTTGAGTTCATAACTTCTATGTTCATGTCTATCCCTCCTGATTTGGGCTTACAATAATATTGTCGATCAGCCGTGTTGTTCCGAACCTGACCGCCAAAGCTATCAGTGTTTTCCGGTCAAGCTGTCCGCCGCAGGGCTCAAGCTCCGGGAATGTCACGCTCTCAACATACTCAATGTCCGCAAGAGGAGCCTCTGAAATTTTGTCTCTGATACCGCGCTTTATCTTGTCAAGGTTGGTCCTGCCGTTTTTGATCGCATCCTCGGCTTGTTTCAGAGCGGCGCTCAGGGAGAGCGCCTGGCTGCGTTCCTCCGCCGACAGGTATGTGTTGCGCGAACTCATAGCCAGACCGTCCGCCTCGCGGACTATGGGACAGGGTACTATCTCAATGTTCATATTAAGATCCGACACCATACGCATGATAACCGCAAGCTGCTGCGCGTCCTTCTGACCAAAGTATGCACGGTCAGCCATTGAAATGTTAAACAGCTTGGTGACGACCGTGGCGACGCCCCGAAAGTGACCGGGTCTGGTTTTGCCGCACAGGATCTTGGTAATGCCGCTGTCAACGCTTACGTAGGTGCCGTAGCGCTTAGGGTACATATCCTCCGGCTCCGGATGAAAAATAACGTCCGCGCCGGCTTGCTCGGCGGCGGCTTTGTCACGCTCAAGGTCGCGCGGATAGGTTTCAAGATCCTCGGACGGTCCGAACTGGGTCGGGTTTACAAAAACGCTTACGATTGTAACATCGTTCTGCTCTGAGCTTTTCCTGATAAGCGATTTGTGTCCCTCGTGCAGGTACCCCATAGTGGGAACAAGTCCCACGGTCTTTCCTTCGGATTTAACTTTTGCTGCGTAAGCGTTAAGCTCCGCCGGCGTTTTTATTATTTGCATTATGCTTCCTCCTAACGTAGTGATTGGTAATTAGCAAGCAGTGAGCAGGAATACTTTCCCTCTCGGTCAGCTTTGCTGACAGCTCCTTTTTGTCGGAAAAGAGCCTGATTTCTGCCGCCCGTCCGGGTCACTTCGCGGGGAAGCTTCCCTCTTTTACTTCTTTTATATAGTCCGTAACGCCTGCTGTTATCGTTTTGCCGACCTCGGCGAACCGCTTTACGAACGACGGTACATAATCATCAAACATTCCGAGCATATCATGCAGCACCAGTACCTGCCCGTCGCAGTCCGGTCCCGCGCCAATGCCGATCGTGGGTACAGCAAGGCTCTCGGTGACTTTTTTTGCAAGAGCGCGGGGTATACATTCAAGAACGACGGCAAACGCTCCCGCCTCCTCCACTGCTTTTGCGTCGCGAAGCAGCTTTTCCGCCGCCGCGTCGGTCTTTGCCTGAATTCCAAATCCGCCGAGCTGATTAACGCTCTGGGGCGTAAGTCCAAGGTGTCCCACGACAGGTATGCCGGCGTCGGTTATCGCCCGGATAACGTCAGAGATCTCCTCGCCGCCCTCAATTTTGACCGCCGCCGCGTTCCCTTCGGCGATAAGCGCGCCTGCGTTTCTGACCGCCTCGTAAACACCGAGCCGGCAGGACAAAAACGGCATATCCGCCACGACCATTGCCCGCTCGGCTCCGCGGGATACCGCCTTGGTGTGGTGTATCATGTCGCTCATGGTGACATGGGTGGTGTTGTCAAATCCGAGCATAACGTTGCCCAGCGAGTCGCCTACCAGTATCATATCAATTCCCGCTCTGTCAACCAATTTAGCCATTGAGTAATCATAAGCGGTCAGCATGGAGATCTTTTCGCCGCCCTTCATCGCTCTTATGGTTTTTGTGGTAATTTTTTTGTTTGCCATTCTCTTTCTCCTTTACAAATTATTTATCCCGCGCACGAGTTTCTTCATTATATTATAGTGCATATAAAATCAAAACTACATATTGTTGTGCGTATAAAAACAGGATACCCAATATGCGGTATCCTTACAGAGAACACAGAACCGTGGGCGCGCCGCAAATCACGGCGCCGCGGACGCGGCTTATAAATTTTTTAAAAAATTCAGTCTCTGTTGGGAACCCAATCAAAGCTTTTGTCGTCATATATAGTAGATGATGACACCCGCCGATGTATGACAAAATAGAGTATAACACACATTGAAATAAATTGCAACAGTTTTTTGTTACATAAAGTTGCGGACAAGGTTACAAACAGTTACAAAATTCAAACAATTTGGAGCAAACCCCTTGACATATGTCGTTTTAGGTATTAAAATACAATAGTTAAAGTGTGTGACAAGCTTTAAATATAACTTGAACAGGGGGAATTTTTGTGGCTGTCAAATATATTTTCGTGACAGGCGGCGTTGTATCGGGTATAGGCAAAGGCATCACTGCCGCATCTCTCGGCCGTCTGCTTAAGACCAGAGGCCTCAGGGTGACGATCCAGAAATTCGACCCCTACATTAATATAGATCCGGGTACAATGAGTCCGTACCAGCACGGTGAGGTGTTCGTGACGGACGACGGAGCCGAAACGGATCTGGACCTTGGTCATTATGAAAGGTTTATCGACGAGAGTCTGACAAAAAACAGCAATATCACAACCGGCAAGGTGTATCACTCGGTTATAACCAAGGAGCGCCAGGGCGCGTACTTGGGCGGCACCGTTCAGGTTATTCCGCATATCACCGACGAGATAAAGCAGAAGATCTATGACGTCGGCGACGAGGGCGAGTCGGACGTTGTCATCACCGAGATCGGCGGAACCGTGGGCGATATCGAAAGCCAGCCGTTTCTTGAGGCGATAAGGCAGGTGGCAGGCGACAAGGGCAGACAGAACGTCATGTATATACACGTTACGCTGGTCCCGTACCTGCGCACATCGGGTGAGCTTAAGTCAAAGCCTACCCAGCACAGCGTTAAGGAGCTTTTGAGCATCGGTATACAGCCCGATATGCTCATCTGCCGAAGCGAGGTCCCTCTTGAGGACTCGCAGAGAGACAAGATCGCTCTGTTCTGCAACGTTGCCAAGGACTGCGTTTTCCAGAACCTTAACTGTGACACTATCTATGATGTGCCGATCATGCTTGAGAACCAGAACCTTTCCGGCAAGGTCTGTGAGAGATTGGGGCTTGAAGCCGGAGAGCCGGACCTCACCGAATGGAACGGCATCATAAATAAGATAAACAGCCTTGACAAAAAAGTCAGGATTGCTCTGGTCGGCAAGTACGTTGCGCTGCACGACGCGTACCTGAGCGTTGCGGAGGCGCTGAGACACGGCGGCTATGACTGCGGAGCCGAGGTTGAGATCGACTGGATCGACGCCGAGAGCGTGAGCGACGACAATGCGGAGACGCTGCTCAGCGGCGCGGACGGCATACTGGTCCCCGGCGGATTTGGAGATCGTGGGATTGACGGAAAGATCGCGGCGATCAAGTACGCACGCAGGAACAAAAAGCCGTTTCTCGGAATTTGCCTTGGTATGCAGCTGGCGGTCGTGGAGTTTGCCAGAAACGTCGCGGGACTCAAAGGGGCGCACAGCTCCGAGCTTGACCCCGACACGCCTTACCCGGTGATCGACCTGATGCCGGAGCAGAAGAATATATCCGATATGGGCGGCACCATGAGACTGGGCGCGTATCCGTGTACAATAAGAGAGAACAGCAGGTTCGCTGCCGAAGCCTACGGCGGAACCGACAAGATAAAAGAAAGACACCGGCACAGATACGAGATGAATAATGATTTCATAAAAACTCTGACCGATATGGGACTTGTGATAGCGGGAACCTCGCCTGACAACAGACTGGTGGAGATCGTTGAGGTGAAGGACCATCCGTGGTTCGTGGGGGTCCAGTTCCACCCGGAATTTAAATCCAGACCCAACAAACCGCACCCGTTATTTAAGCAGTTTATATATAATTCGCTACTTTGTTCACAAAAAACCATTAAATAATTTGGTTATTTTGTTACAATTGTGTGAAAAGACAAAATACTTATTGACAATTTGCCCTATTTGGTGTTATAATCTGTAGTAAGCTAAAGAAAAGTATGATAGGATAAAAGTGTTCTGCATACTTTTTGAAAGCTCAAGTAAATTAATTTTGTAAAAAAAATTAAAATTTTAATATTTTAAGGAGGATTTGAGACATATGAGAAATCTCAAAAAGGTGATCGCTTTAGTAGCAGTTTTTGCTATGCTCGTCAGCACAGTTGCTTTTGCGGCTACATTTGACGATGTTGCGGAGACTGACAACTACGCTACAGCGATCGAAACATTAAACCAGCTTGGCATTTTGACAGGCGACGACGAAAACAATGACGGCGTTATGAGTTTCCGTCCCAACGATACTATCACAAGAGCTGAGATCACAGCGATTGTTGCTAGAATTCAGGGCGTTACAGGCGCTGTTGGTCAGACCAATACAATCTTTACCGATGTTCCTTCAACACACTGGGCTTCCGGTTATATTGCGTCTGCTACACAGCAGGGCGTTGTTAACGGTTACGGAGACGGCACTTTCGGACCCGATGATAACGTACTGTATCAGGACGTTGTTAAGATGATCATGGAGACA
Organism: uncultured Monoglobus sp.; assembly: GCA_947624495.1. GTDB lineage: Bacteria > Bacillota > Clostridia > Monoglobales > Monoglobaceae > Monoglobus. The sequence continues at coordinate 6,117 of CANQKP010000006.1, forward strand.
CTGGGTTACAAGAACTATGCTCTTGATAACGGCGGTTATCCTACAGGTTACATTCTCGCGGCTCAGAGACAGAACGTTCTTGTAGGCGTTCAGGGCGGCGCTGAAGGCACCGAGGCTACAAGAGGTCAGGTTGCTCAGATCACAAACAATGCGATCAAGGCTCCTATCATGGACAGACTTGCTTACGGCGGCAATGGTCAGTATGTAATATATGACGGTACATGGCAGTCAAAGAAGACCTGCCTGAGCGAGTACCTCGGCATTACATACATGAGAGGCGACATTATCGCTAACGCTGTAACAGACATGAGCGGTCCTCTTGCTATCGGCACAAAGAGAAACGACACAGTTAAGGTTGACATCGACGACCTTGACAACGTAATCAGCAATGTATATTATGAGGGCTACACATATGATCTGTATGTTGGCGACACAAACGCAGCTGATTATTTCGGATACAATGTTGATCTGTATGTAAGAAACGCAAATTCTGACACAGGCACAATCGTTTCTGTAGCTGAAGCAGCAGGCAGAAATACTACAATAAGCTTCACACTGGATCAGTACAGCTATTATGATCCTCAGTACGGCGATATCTACTATCAGAGATCAGAGACTGACAGAAGCGCTTCGAGACTCCGTCTCGCATCTGACTTCCTTACAGCATCAAACCCGAAGACTGTTGTTTATAACGGCATCGCAGGTTACTCTGTAGACGAGATCTTTGCTACAGAAGGCGCTAATGATAAGCCCGTATATCAGGATACAACAAACAGCGGTAGAGTTACACTTATCGACAACAACGAGCAGTCTGGTTACGACTTCGTAATCGTTGAGCTGGCTACAAGCGGTGTTGTTCAGGAGCTGTCTTCAAGAGGCGTTGTAAGCTTCAAGAACAATGTAGTAGGTGACAATCTTACACACAACAATATCAACAGAATTGAGTTTGCTTCATCGGATGTATATGTTAATATCACAAAGGACGGTCAGCCCTATGATTACACTCAGCTCAAAGAGTGGGATGTTCTCTCAATCGTAGCTAACACAGACAATACACAGGTTTACAAGGTAGAAGTTCTTGACAGCGCTAACACAGCTATCACAGGCACAGTTTCGCGCAGAGCTACTTCCGCTACATCTTACAGCGGCAGCACTAACGCGTCAGGTTACGCTTACACGATCAACGGTACAGAGTATGATCTGGCTTACGGCTGCTATCAGTACAACATGATCAACCCCGGCGTATCCGGCACATTCTATGTTGACCAGTTCGGTAAGATCGTTGCTTACAACAGAGACGGTTCTTCGAGCGGCACAAGTGATAACTACGCTTACATCCTGAACGTAAATGTTGACACATCAACATTCGGTGACACTGTTCCCACAGTTCGTCTCCTGTTCAAGGACGGCACAGTTACAACAGCTCAGCTCGGAACAAGCGTAACAGTTTACAATCCGACAGTAGCAATGTCCGGAGACAATACTCTTAAGGACTACATGACATTCCGTTATGATGATGCGAAATATGCTGACAATCTGCAGGATGTTCTGGTAGACGCTATGCTGGGCAGAGTTGTTACACTCAGCGCAAGCAACGGCATAATCAGATCAATGACGCTGCCTTACAACAACAACAAGATCGTTGACTCTTCAACAACTCTTGCTGAGTATGCAAACGGCACAGCTGATTATGACGAGGATACTCGCAGACTCAGCATCGCAGGCAAGCGCACATATGTTGATGATGATACACTCGTATTCTTCATCGGAGCGCCTGGCGACGAATTCCAGTATGGTCAGGCAGCATCCGGTTCCAAGATGCCCGTTGAGGACTGCAAGGTTACAACCGGTGCTTCGCTCGCTACAATTTATCAGGTACCTTCGATTGCTTACACAAACAACACAAACGACGGCAGTGCTGACGTAGTTGTTATGTATAACTCTGACATAGCTTCCAGCCCGAACACAGGCGTTGCGTTCATTACATCTATCGGCGTATCGACTGTTAACGGCACAGACGTTCTGGCAGTTCAGTACTATCAGGACGGCGAGCTTAAGGACGCTGTAACAGATGACATCGTAGTAGGCGACCTCAACCAGAACACTCAGGTTGGTTCACTGTTCAAGTTCGGTATGACCGGTGACACTATTACATCGGCTACACCTTATCTGACATTTGACGGCGAGATCAGACCTCAGATCGCAAGAAACGGTCAGGACGTTCAGAAAGTCGGCGTTCCTTATGTAACATATATGCATACACCCAGAGAGAACAGCGGTGAGGATGTATACTTCGGCGCAGTTCTGGCTAAGAACAACGGCAGACTGACAATCGCTCCTCTGGCTGTAAACAGCACAGTTCCGGATCTTGCGAACATCACTGATGTAGCTCTGTCACGTGCTCAGGCTAACTACTATATCTATGATCCTACAAGAAGCAGCAGATCGAGATGCGGCATCGGTTCCTTCGGCGACATCATGGCTGACAACACTTTGACAGGCAATGGCGGTCAGGATACTGCTACAACCATTACCTTTAAAAACGGAACTTCAGCCGGTCTCACTCCTGCATGGGGTATGCTCGACTATGTATTCGTAAGAATGTACGAGAACAAGGCTGATGTAGTTGACTACACAACTCAGCAGTATGATTATCGCTAAGATTTAAATGTCTTAGTTAAAAAGAGCCCTTCGGGGCTCTTTTTGTATTTCAAAATATTTTGCGCACTTACTTTCAGGATTTAATTAAGAAACATTGATAGGGCTAATAAATTTGCGTTTAATATTGACAAAATCAATAAAGAATAGTAAAATGTAAATAATGGTATTTTATCGATTAAATTAATTATAGACTTGGCAGCGATAAAGCAATAAATCAAGAGGTGATTGATAATATGTTTGGTATAATAATTTACGTTCTGTTTCTTGCTGTCGGATTTTTGTATGCCGACTTGTACTTTAAGGATAAGGACATATTTTTCCGCAGCTGGATGGGCGGAGTGTTCGGCAACGTTATCCTTATGATGGGCATTGTTATACCGGCTCTGATCTTTGATTTTACTGTAATCAGCCATATTGTTTTGCTGATTGTTTCTATCATTCCATACATTATAATTGTTTTAAGACGCAGACAGGACAAGCTTTATCGGATCGATATAAGATCCGGCGAAGCGTGTGTGGATTGGCGTGTGTTTTTGGCGTTGATATTGCCTATCTCAATCATAATATGGATACTGATGACAAATCATATTTTGGTTCCCACCGATAACGGCGGCTACGCTTCGGGTCAGTGTACCTACGGCGATCTTCAGATGCACCTGACTTTTATCACAAGTATAGCGGAGCAAAAGGCGTTCCCGCCGGAATACAGCCTGCTGTCGGGCATGAATTTGAATTATCCCTTCTTTGTGGATATGCTTTCGTCCAGCCTCTATCTTTTCGGGACTCCGCTGCGCTGGGCGGTACTCATTCCGAGTTATGTTATTTCATTTCTGCTGGTGTTGGGCTTTTATATCCTCGCGCTTTCGATAACAAACCGCAAGTCGTCAGCGATAATCGGCACGGTTCTGTTCTTTATCGGCGGCGGATTTGGCTTTGCGTACTTTTTTGAGGGCGCGAAGGCGGATCACTCGGTATTTACCGAAATATTTACCGGTTACTATCACACACCGACGAACTACAACGAACACAATATTCGCTGGTCCAACACGATCTGCGATATGATAATACCACAGCGCACCACAATGGCGGGCTGGCTTACGGTCATTCCTGCGCTGTGGCTGCTTCTTGACGGTTTAAAAAGCGGAAAACGCTCCCGCTTTATAGCTGTCGGACTGCTTGCGGGCTGTATGCCTATGATCCACACCCACTCGTTTTTGGCGCTGGGCATTATTTCCGCCGGTTTGTTGTTTGCCCATTTGTATAAGCAGGAAAACAAAAAGGACTACCTGATCAACTGGGCTATATTCGGCGGCATAACTATCCTGATGGCGTTTCCGCAGCTGTTTTACTGGACGTTTACTCAAACCTCCGGCAACAGCTCGTTCCTTAATTTTAAATTCAACTGGGTAAATGACAACGACCCGTATATCTGGTTCTATATTAAGAACTTTGGAATAATCGCGCTGTTTGCCGTTCCCGCGATACTTCATGCGTCAAGCGGCAACAAAAAGCTGCTGATCGGATGCGCGCTTGTTATGGTCTTGGCTGAGACAATTCAGTTCCAGCAGAATGTATATGATAACAATAAGCTCATCTATGTAGCGTTTATGATACTGGTAATTCTTGTAGCGGACTGGCTCGTTTCCGCGTATGGCGCTCTTAAGAGCGTGCGCGGCAGAGTATTTCTCGCAGTGCTTGTCTTAATCGCCGGAAACCTGTCGGGCGCTCTGACTATCGGACGCGAATATTACAGCGGCGGTATGTACCAGACATTTTCAAGCAGTGATATAGCTATGGCGGATTATATTAAGGACAACACCGACCCGAACGCAGTGTTCCTGACCGGAACTGAGCATCTCAATCCGGTGTGCACCCTTGCCGGACGAACAATATACTGCGGCTCGTCGCTCTATGTATACTTCCACGGACTGACGGATGAATACGGCGAGCGCAGCAATGAGATCAAGAACGTATACAGCGGCTCGTATGAGAATTTGGTACGGTTCTGCCATGATAACAATATTGAGTACGTGTATGTAGGTTCAAGCGAGAGCAATGACTTAAAGCCGAACCAGAGCGCGCTGTCCCGCCTCGAAAAGGTCCATTCGGAGGGCAGCAGCACCCTGTACAGAGTAAATTAGCGAATTCAGAGAGGTGAATTTATGACCATGATCAGCGTTATTGTCCCCTGCTATAATGAGGAGCAGGCAATTCCGATTTTTTATCGTGAGATAATAAAGACAGCTTCCGAAATGCCGAATGTCAGCTTTGAGTTTATTTTTGTCAACGACGGTTCAAAGGATGAAACAGAAAATGTAATACGCGCTCTTGCCGAAAATGATGATAGGGTAAAGTATATATCGTTTTCCCGTAATTTTGGCAAGGAGGGGGCGATGTATGCCGGAATGCAGCATTCTTCAGGTGATTTTATTGTAATTATGGATGTGGATCTGCAGGATCCGCCGGCGCTCATACCCAGGATGTATGACGATATTAAATCCGGGAACTATGACTGCATTGCTACTCGCAGGGTAAACCGCAGTGGCGAGGCGCCGATACGCTCGGCTTTCGCGAGAGCGTTTTACAAGCTGATCAATCATATTTCTCAGACCGAGATCGTGGACGGTGCGCGGGACTTCCGTATGATGTCAAGGCGTATGGCAGATAGTATACTCAGTATGTGCGAGTACAACAGGTTTTCAAAGGGCATTTTTTCATGGGTGGGCTTTAACACAAAATGGATAGGATATGAGAACATAAACCGCAGCGCGGGCGAGACAAAATGGTCGTTTTGGAAGCTTTTTAAGTACTCAATTGATGGAATTGTCGGATTTTCAACCGTTCCTTTAGCTTTGTCGTCTCTGATGGGAATAATATTATTCTTTGTTTCGATAGTGGGAATAATTTTTATAATTGTCCGTCAGCTTTTATATGGAGGCAGCGCTTTTGGCTGGCCTTCAATGATTTGCGTTATTTTGCTTGTGGGCGGTTTGCAGCTGCTCTCAATAGGTATTTTGGGTCAGTATTTATCGAAAACTTACCTTGAGACAAAGCGCAGACCGCTGTATATAATAAAAGATACAAACATTCGGAAAGATGATAAATAGAGAAGGATATATGAAATGGACAAAATAGCAGTTCTCATACCTTGTTATAATGAGGAAAGAACAATCGAAAAAGTTGTAAAAGACTTCAAACTGGCTCTCCCCGAGGCGGTTATATATGTATATGACAACAACTCGACAGACGGCACGGCGGAAATTGCCGAAAAAGCCGGAGCTGTTGTCCGAAGTGAATGTACGCAGGGCAAAGGAAACGTCATACGCCGTATGTTCCGGGAAATTGACGCCGAGTGTTATATCATGACAGACGGCGATGATACATATCCCGCGGAATATGCACGTAAAATGGCGGAGAAAGTGATCGATAAAAAAGCGGATATGGTGGTCGGCGACCGCCTGTCGTCCACGTATTTTACCGAAAACAAGCGCCCGTTTCATAATTTTGGAAACACTGTCGTAAGAAGGAGTATAAACAAACTGTTTAAGACCGATATAAAGGACGTCATGACAGGGTACCGTGCCTTCAGCTATAATTTTGTAAAAACGTTTCCGGTGTTGTCTCAAGGTTTTGAAATTGAAACAGAAATGACGATCCATGCTGTTGATAAAAATATGCGCGTTGAGAATGTGGTGATCGATTACCGTGACCGTCCGCAGGGCAGCGAGTCAAAGCTCAGCACCTACTCGGACGGATTTAAGGTTCTTAAGACCATAGTCAGGCTCTATAAAAGTTATAAGCCGAGACAGTTTTTTTCGGTCTTATCGCTTGCGCTGATCATAATTGCAGCAGCTTTCTTTGCTCCGGTTATGGCGGAATATATCAAAACCGGACTGGTGCCGAGAATTCCCACATTAATAGTTTGCGGATTTGCAGTTCTTTGTGCGGTTCAGTCATACTTTGCGGGATTGATTTTGTCTACAATCGTACGAAAGGATAAACATGACTTTGAATACCGTCTTATAGAGACGGAGAGCAGATTTAAAATAGAGGAAAAATGTGTAAATAAATAAAAATAGCGGGAGCACCGGGAATGATCGAACCGATCAGCAAGGTAAAGCTCAGAAAAAAGCTTCCTGACTATTGTTATGGTTTGCTTTGTGACCGCTCTGACAATTAATTGTATTAATATATTCCTCGATATGATAAAATATATTTATGAACGGAGAATTAAAATGGATGTGGGTATGCTAAAAATCAAGGATAAGAAAAAGGCGGCGGTATACGCGCTGTCTTTCGCGCTGCCGTTTTTGTGCATGATAATTATATATGCGATGTTTAAAATATATCCGTTCGGCGATAAGACCGTGCTGGTAATGGATATGGATGATCAGTACGGCGAGTTCTTCGCATATTTTCACAGAGTGCTTACCGGGCAGGACAGCCTTTTCTACTCATTCACCAAAGAGATGGGAGGAAATGTTTTCGGACTGTTTACCTACTATCTTTCAAGTCCGTTTTCCCTTCTTATGATTTTCTTTCCTCAGAATTTCATGCCAGTGGGCGTGGCGTTTATTACCGTACTCAAAATCGGTGCGTGCGGACTGACGTTTGCTGTCTTTTTGCGCAACGTGTTCAAAAGGTGTGATTTGTCGACCGTGCTGTTTTCCTGCTGCTATGCGCTCATGTCGTATTCAATGCTCTATGGTATGTGTGTTATGTGGCTTGATGCAGTGATCTGGCTGCCGATAGTGCTGCTGGGTATTGAGCGGGTGATAGATAACAAGTCTCCGCTGTTGTTTATAATCGCGTTTGCTCTAACGCTGTTTTCAAATTATTACACTGCGTATATGACGGCGCTGTTCACTGTGGTCTATTATATTTACAGATACGTTTCCGGCGGGCGGGACAAAAGCTTTAAGGACTTTCTGAGAAAGACTCTGATTTTAATCGGTTCCGGCATAGTGTGCCTGCTGCTCTCATGCGTTGTGCTTCTGCCCACTTTCCTTGATATGCTGAGCGGAAAACTGGCGTCAAACAATTTTACCGCGGAGGGCTTTTGGAACAGAAATATTTTTGAAATTCCCCGCCGCCTGTTTATGGGTCAGTATGACAGCATAACAAACAAAGGGACTCCGAGTATATTCTGCGGTATGCTGAGCGGAGCTATGGTCGTCATATACTTCTTTAACAGCCGTATAAAGCTAAGGGCTAAAATTGCGTCGTTCTTCGTATTCGCGCTTTTGGTTGTCAGCTTTTTTATTAAGGATGTTGACATTGCGTGGCACGTGTTCAAATATCCCAATTGGTTTCCGTACAGATATGCGTACGTGTTCTGTTTCTTTGCAGTCTTTACCGCCTACAGCGGCTTTGTTAAGCTGCGCGGTGCCAACCGCGCATTGATAACCGCCGGCGCAGCGCTGTATGCGATCATACTGATCGCTGTTTGGTTGTTTGACAAGGATGTTATAACCAATACAAAATGGGCGTATTTCAGCTTTATTCTGGCTGCTCTGTATATTTTCGGAATATTGGCAGTATGTTTCCGAGGCGGAAAACTGACGTCCTGTGCTTGCGCAGTGATGATTTTGTTCACTTGTTCGGAGCTTACGATAAACGGTTACGCAACTGTTAAAGGACTTGACAGGGAGTTTGGATATACGACCTATTCCGAGTACCGCAAAGAAATCGACGGGATAGGTGAAGCGGCGGACTTTATAAAAGACCGTGATGATGGATTCTACCGTGCCGAGAAAACTTTTCTGCGCACCGATAACGACGGCATGAGTTTCGGTTTAAAGGGAATTACGCATTACAGTTCAACTTATAACGATGCTGTGCTTAAGTTCAATTATAATATGGGAATGAGGCAGGAATACATCTGTTCCCGATATCAGGGTTCGACTATATTGACCGACTCGCTGCTTGGAATAAAGTATGTTATCTCAAAGGATAAGATCAATGACAGTTATAATCTGATTCAAAACTTTAGTGAAAACCGAGTTTATGAAAATCCGTATGCCATGGAGATAGGCTATGCCGCAAAAAACAGTATCAGTGCCGAGCTTGCCGTCACCGGCAATGCCCTTGATAATCAAAATTATTTTTCATACAACGTGCTTGGTCAATGGATATTCAAAAATATAACCAAAGCAACAGCCGCGGACGGAGGACGCGCGGTAGAATTTACTGCGTCCGATACCGGTATGTACTATGTTGACTTTGACCATAACTATGACGGAATTCCGCGGATTTCGGTAAACGGAATAAACCGCGGTTACGTATACGATACAGGCATAGGAAAAAAGATTTTTTACATTGGCAGCTTCAATGCGGGCGACAAAGTAAAAATAAGCTTTACCGACAGTGCGCTGTCAACAAACGCGAGGGTCGCTAAGATCGATACAGATGTGCTGGAAGCGGCGCTTAGGAGAATACCGGAAAACAAGAGGTTTAACGTAAGCGGCTATGGAAGCACGTGGCTTGAGGGTGATATTACTCTGGGCGGTGATGAGCTGCTGTTTACCACAATTCCGTATGAGGACGGCTGGACCGCGTATGTGGACGGGAAGAAAATAGAGCCGATCCGCGCGCAGACCACTTTTATGGCGATACCTGCCGGCGAGGGAGAGCATCATATAAAGCTTAAGTACCATACTCCGGGACTCAGAATTTCGCTGACTGTCTCGCTGCTTACCTTGGCAGGAGTGCTGCTGTTTGCACTGAAGCCGTCCGCGCTGAAAAATGCAGTAAACAGGCTGATTAGGAAATTGAAACGTGCCGAGTAAATTATGGAGGAGTATATGAAAAATGAATTTAAAGCTTCTCTTGCAACAGGCAGGAGGACTGAAGAAGAATCAACAAAATTTCTTAAAAAACTTAATTTGTCAAAGAAAGGCTATATTGCGCTTATTTTCGGGCTGCTCATGATTGCCTTAACACTGTTTTCCGGTATTATGCCCGCAAATCAATGCGAATTTGAACTTAGCGAAGATGAGGCTAAGGATGGATATAACTATTATCTGCCTCGTTTTACTCTTCCAAAGGGTGAGTATAGTTTTGAACTGAGCGGTTCCGGTGGTTTGGGTAAAATAATCATTGAATCCGGAGACGGTGAAGTTGTTTTTGATGGTCAAATTTCCGACTTAAAAGCGAATGAAGTCAGCCTAAGCAAAGATTATACGGAGTTAGTCATTAAACAGCAGGACGGTGCGGAACTAAAAAGGCTTATCGTCAAGGGACATGGCGCTATTTTTAACGACAGATATTTTTTGGCGCTCGTACTGCTTTTTGCTCTGCTGTGGCTGTTATATGTTAAATATGGAAAACATAAGGACAATATAGATGCGTATATGCCTGTGTTTTTAGTATGCGTCGCCTTGACATCGTCGTATATGTTCTTCACGCACTATTTGTCATTCGGACATGATACGCTGTTTCATCTTGAAAGGATCGAGGGTATTAAGGAAGGATTGCAGGCGGGTCAATTTCCGGTCAGAATTCAGCCGCGGCAGATCAACGGATATGGATATTCGGTGAGTCTGTATTATCCGGATTTGTTTTTGTACTTTCCTGCCATTTTGAGATTGTGCGGCGTATCATTGGTTATGGCGTACCAGTCTTTGTGGGTTGCTGCGTCGATAGCCACCGCGCTGATTACATATTACAGTGTGAAAGGTATTACAAAATCAAGATATTCGGCGTCTGCCGCAGCGATAATATATACCACCTGCACCTGGAGAATTTTTAATATTTGCATCCGCGGTGCTATGGGCGAAGGTCTTGCCATGGTGTTTTTCCCGCTGTTTATATACGGCGTCTATGAAATTATTTGGGGTGACAAAAAATGGTGGATATTGGCATTAAGCGCTACATTTATTCTACAGTCTCATATAATCAGCACGGTAGTATGCGCCATATTCGGAATAATAATTTTTGCAGTCTTTGCCCGTCGACTCACTAAAGACAGAAGATGGGAGGCGCTGCTTAAAGCGTTTGGCATAATCTTGCTGCTTAACGCGTGGTTTCTTTTGGCGTTTGTCACAACTTACTGCGGTTTTGATATAAACAGCACATTTGATTTGTCTAAGGAAACGGAGTTTCCCGATCAATCAGTTCTTCCTGCGCAGCTGTTTAATATGCTGAACACATCAACGGCGATGGGAAAACCGTTCCTTGCCGGTGTCAGCGGCTCGCTGTCCCTTTCGCCCGGCATAGGCGTTTGCATTTGCTTAGCGATAAGCGCTGCGTATTTTTCTTTCCCGGCAGAGAAGAGGCGGACGAAAACTAATGGTTTTATGCCGGCGCTGTTTGTGATTGGGATTATGTTTCTGGTTATGTCAACATCGCTGTTTCCGTGGCGGTGGCTTGCAAACAACATCGGCGCGTTAAATGCACTGGGTAATATAATTCAATTTCCCTGGAGATTTTTAGCAATAGCCTCGGCGATTATTTGCGTGGTTGGCGCATGGGTCATTGGTATGCATAGAAACGGAAAAGCGATGGTTTTTCTTGTGATCGTCTCTATGTTCTGCGCTTTGTCAGTCGTTATTACCGGGTCGGCAGCGCTAAGTAAGGGTATGGATCTTAAGAAGGGAACATATCCATTAAAAGAAGACAATGTGTTTGTGTCTTATGACTACATCCCTGCTGCATTAGACACCAATGCATCTTTTGACTGCAATGAATATAAAACATCAAGCGGCTCTTTCGGCGTTAAAGAGTATAAGAAAAGCGGGACAAATATCAGCGTAGAGCTGTCTAAAGCGCCCGGAAGTAATGATGCATGGATTGAGGTCCCTTTGATTTATTATTGGGGATATAAAGCGACAGACGGAGCGGGACAAAAGCTTAATGTGGTCCAGGGAGATAACGGTTTGGTAAAAATAATGCTGAAGCCGGACAGCGGCAGTGTGCGGCTTAAGTACTCAGGAACGTGGTTTTACCGTTTGGGTGATATTATTACTTTGATGACTTTATTGGGGCTTCTGGCGGTTATTATAATAAAACATTCAGAAGGAAAAGACCGGACATTCGCCGAAAACGCAAAAAGAAAAGATGAGGCATAAGCATGGAAATTAACATTGTTTTGAATAGGATAACAAAGTTTTTAAAATACACGTATATCGCGCTGATTGTTGTTATTTTTGCAACTCCGGCGGATTGTGCGGACGGCGCGTATGTGTTTGCGGCTGTGCCGCTTGCTTTGGCTGCGCTGTTTATATTCAGAGGATCGTGCGCCAAGTCACAGCATGATAAAAAATCTGTGACCATATCATTGGTATTGACAGCGCTGTTTTTATTTCAGTTGTCCTGTTCGCAGATATTTGTTAATTTAAAAATTGAAAACGCAGCGGTCGGGTTATTGTTTCGTTCAATTTTTATGGTACTGCTTATTTCCGCGGTGTATATTGCTATAAGCACAATGATCGGATATTTCATGACGGGAAAATCATTTGTCGACGATTCGGACAAAGAACTTCGCAAAGTTCCGTTCATAAAGCTGTATTATCTTTCGCTGCCGATTGCGGTTGTTGTAGCCGCGTACGTTGCTGCGAGTTATCCGTCCTATACATACCCGGATATATACGGCGTGTGGCAATGGGTCACAAATAATGAGTGGTATGAATGGCACACAATTGGTTTTCTGCTGTTTGTAAAAATATTTTCGCTCGGCGGAAGATGCCAATTTTTAACGCTGGTGTTCCAGGGCATCTTTCTGATATATATTTACAATTATGCGATATATGTACTGTATAATCTTTTTCGCTCAAAAAAGATTTGTGTGATTTACAGCGTTATGGCGGCGGTCATTTTCACACCGATGCTCTATTGCGGAAATATGATAAAGGACACGGTTTATTGTATGTCTCAGTTCCTTTTTGTACTATGTCTGTTTGACTGCCTGAAAAATGGAAAGATTACTTGGCGGAACGTGGCGATTTTAATAATATCGGGCATAGGCACAGCTATATTCCGGCACGGCGGTTGGGCAGGCGCCGTGTTTGCTTTGGCGGCGTTGGGTGTATACGGTTTTATTAAAAAACAAGGATTTATAAAGCCTCTGTGTGCGCTGCTGGCAATTGTCTTGGTCGGAATGACGTTTATAAATGTTATACTGCCGCGTCGTATACTGCACGTTAAGGAAGAAAATCCGGCGTATGTGAAATACACAATTCCGCTGTATTTGGTCGGCGCGGTATCAAACAAGGTGGAGGACATTCCGGATGAGGATGTCGCAGTAATGGAAAAAATCATGCCGAGGGAGCAGTGGAACAAAACATCTTTGGAAAACAAGTATTGGGCGGATAAAATATCAAGGACTTATGGGGATATAGGCTATAATGTCGAAAAGTTGAACGACCCCACTTTGGGTGCGGAAATCCTTAAACTGAATTTCAAATGGCTTTTTAAGTATCCTGTGGAATATCTGAGTTCCGCGTTTGACATAACATCTTTGCTTTGGGAGATAGGCAGACCGTCAGACGGCGTCGAGTGGGCGCCGCTGGAGGGCGGAGAGATAGCCTTTGAGATAGGCGACAGCGGGCTTAAGCGCACTGTCAGCACTTCGGTCACAAGACCGATATCCGATATGACATTCAAAAATCAGCTGCTAAACCCTGTTTATTGGCGGGGCGGTTTATGGCTGTTTGCGCTTGTGTTTTCGGCGGTGGTGCTGCTGCTCAAAAGGCGGTATAAATATCTGATAACTCTGTCCGTGCCTTTGATCACTACGGCGCTGCTCTTCCTGAGTATTCCGGCTCAGGATCCGAGGTATATAATTTATCTTATAGAAGAAGTTTTATTTATACTCGTGTTTGCGTTTTTTGCGAAACGCGCAGAGTAGTAATAAAGGACCGCCGTTGCGGTCCTTTTTATAATGCCGAAACCTAATCTCTTATTTTATCTGCTTCATCAGTGTTTTCGATAATAGTTTCCGTATCTGAATTAACATTGTGAGATGTATTGCTTTTTGATTTTATAAAAGCCTGTATTCCCACAGCAGCACAGATAAATATCAGCGGCACGAAATTTGAAAAGTAGCGCTTGTTTGATTCCCAGAACAGCAGGAAGAACCATAGACCGAATACTGATAAATAAATCGGTAAAATTTGCCCGCTGAGAAATTCTTTTCTTTTGAAAACAAACAGCCATGCAAGGAACAACATGATTAAGATCATTGAAATGTGGACCGCAGTGGAATATGTCTCGTATATGCCAAAGTGTGCGGACTTGTCCACGACCCAATCCCTGAGCCATGTTTCGTTAAGCGGCGTATAATTGAATGTATCCGAAATTCCGTAGGTGCCATCACCCAAGTCTATTATGCTTTTTGTGGTAAAAAGCTTAAAGGTGCCGGAAAGTCCCAAATCGGCAATACGTTTTTTAGTTTCTTCGATTGCCTTTTCCTGTCTTTCTTCCGGAGCGGTGTCGGCTATCAAGTCGGCATCCCGCTGATTATATCTTCCATCACCGCCAAATCCCATCATTACCCAGAACGAGTAAGGTTTGTTGACCCGATATGCCTCATCTTTATCCAGGTGCCGGGCGTATATATAAGTGTTGAACGATGACATGAGGAGCACTGTTATCAACACGAAACATAGACCCGCTTTCCAGGAGTCTTTTCGGGTCTTCTTGTTTAAGAGCATATCGATCAGAACGGCTATTGCCATAATGAACACGGTGAACTTCAGCATACTTCCTACAGCGCAGACCAAACCCATTATAACATAAAGAATTATGCGGTCTTTCAGCCGTTCCTTTTCTTTTGACAGCAAGTAAAGGTAGAAAATGAGGACCGGAAAAAGCATTGTCATCGCATCGGTGTATACGGCGGCGCCCATAACATAAAACGGGGCGCTCAGGGCAAACAAAATCAAAGCGAACACCGCGGATCTAATGCCGCTCAGTTTTTTGCAGATAAGCGACACCAGAGCCATTGTACCCGAAAGCATCAGGCATAATACTGTTACTGTTACGGCGTAGTAATCGGTTATTCTGACAAGCGAAGCGGCTTTCAGGAAAATATACCAAAATGCCATTGGAGCGAGGTTGTTGGGGCAGAAATAGTAGTAATAGTAAAAGTTCTTAAACGTTCCGGTCTCGACCCATTCCCATGCGCCTTTGTTGATGTTGCCTATATCAAATATAAAGTCACTGCGCAGCGAAATTCCGGCAATCAGCTCAATTATGAACATTACGGCAAGAAATATGCCGAGGATTAGTTTATAACGTTTCTCAAGAATACTGCTGCACCTGTCGAGCAGAATGTTGATCAGGAACAGAAGCGCCAATACACAAACAGTCGTTATAACAAGATTTGCCGTTCCGCATAAAGGGTTCCTGAATATAATATTCACAGCTACGTAAGTGAAACAAATCGCAAACAGCAAATAAAATAGTCTTATCAGTTTTACCGGTATTTTTTCCATCCATTTATCCTTTCTTTTACGCATTTTTTAGTGCCGTTTTTATTTTGCCGGGTGCGGCTTTTATACCTTTTGCTATCCTTACAATATAACCTTTAAATCCATATTTCGCGATCGGCATTTCAACCAGATATGTCGAAGCGGTCGCGATTGCCAATGAGGTAACGATTGTCAGAATAACAAATCCGTCCATTGCCGCACGGTCATTCATGACCGGATTTGATGTGGTGTACGGGATATGGGATTCCTTGTAAAATATGTTAATATTCTGGTGCCACAGGAAGAAGCTGTAGGATATGGTTGACATAAACACAAAAAATTTGTTGCCCAAAATTCTTCTGCTCCACAAATCGATCGAGTATGCCGCGGAGAAAATAAAGACCGCAAACAACAAGCATACAATTATGCGGAAGAACCAGCGGAAGTATGTAACTGAGTCAAACCCTGAGATATTGTTGACATTCATCCATTTTATGAAGTAATATACTCCGAACAGGCACACTATGGAAACCGCGGTCATGAACCATTTCAGGCGGCTCATATCAAGCCTGTTTCTTGCCCACACCACTAAATAGGCGCTCATCATCCCCACCCCGAATATATCAAGGTATGCAAGAGGAAACGCCTGATATGTGTTAGACGCGTCCGGAAAATAAAACGCACTTATCAGCCTGGCGCCCTGACCTATAATGAACATACCAAGCAGAGTCCATGCAGGCTTTTTCTTAAACAGCGACGCAATAAGCGGGAATACAACGTAAAATGCCGCTTCAATGCCCAAAGTCCATGCTGTGCCGATGACGGTCATTGTAGTGCTTTTATTGTATATATGCAGGAACAGAGCGTGCAGACCGTACTGTTTTATCATTTCACTCGCAGAATGGATATCAAACGGATGATACGACAATATAGGGAAAATCAACAGTAAAATCAACATCAGATAGTATCCCGGAATAATTCTTCGTATACGCTTTAAATAAAAATTCTTCCATGTGGTGAATTTTGACTCTCCGAACATGGCACGGGCGATCGGGTAGAACAGACAAAAACCGCTCAACACAAAAAAGGCGTCAATGGCTATATATCCGTATCGCTGAAAAAGCTCCAGATTAATCAGATATTTGTTGTTTGTAAGCTTTATCTGGTAGTATATCCATGATTGCTGCCAATTATGAAAAATGAATATCAATATCAGTGAAACCGCACGAAGTCCGTCAAGAGCGTATATGTAGCCGGGTATTGAATCCGCTCTGCCCGAATTTTTATTTGCCATTGGGTTTGCCTCCTTTCGTCGTCGCTTCTTTTCCGTCCGCCTTGGCTGAAGCGGCAGGCTTGTCCGCGGCGGGATGTTTTTTGTCGGTAAGCTTATAGTAGGATATACTCGCGATGATAAGCAAGGCGATGATTATCAGACACACCTTAAGACCGGCGGGCATAGCGTGGTAGTTCGCTTTAAAAAAGTCCCAGCGTCCCGCAGGGTCGTCCGGCAGGGGATTGTCCGCCGCCAGTCCGGTCAGGGAAGCGCAGACGCCCGATAAAAACACTAAACAGGCAAAAAGTTTTTTCATAATAACCTCCATTAAATTCATGTATAATAAAATATTATATCATAATTATAAAATATTGTCTATATTTTACATGAAATTCTTGGCTTATTCAAATTTTTTGCGCCTCAAATCGCCGTCCGGCATGGTAATAACGGCGTATTCGCCGAGTATTCTTGAAGTCATGCGCGCGCTGTAGCGTTCATTCACGGCTTCGAAATCCAGGTTGGTCGAAATAACGGTCGCCTTGTTTTTCATAAGCCGCGTGTTGAACAAATCAAACAGAGCCGCAGCCGTGAACTGAGTCAGGAACTCGGTCCCCAAATCGTCAATGATAAGCAGATCGGCGTTCTCGGCATATTTTTTCTCACTCACAGCCTGCGCCGCATCCTCCGAGTCGTCGTCCTTAAATCTGACTTTTTCAAGGATCTCGCACAGCTTGTAGGCTGTCTGGTAGTAGACCGTCTTTCCGCGCTCAAGAACGCGGTTGCCTATGCAGCTTGAAAGGTAGGTCTTTCCGGTGCCGACGCTGCCGCGCAGCAGTATGTTGCCGCCTTGTTCAACGCTGTCCGCAAATCTTACCGCCTTGTCAAAGCCGGATCTCACGATATCCAGCTTCGACCTGCCCTTGGAGTCGGTGGAGGGTGAAAACAGCGAGAAGTCAAAGTTTTCAAACGTCTGAGCCTTCATAAGCTCGGTCATGTTGGAATTATACACGATGTATTTTGCGGTCAGCTCCTTAAGGCAGCGGCATTTCAAGCCGTTTTCGTCAAAGCCGGTGTCATGGCAGTTGCCGCAGTCGAATTTTTCATCGAGATAATCCTCCGGCAGATCAAGTCCTTTAAGCACGCGTATCTTGTCGCGCTGCTTGCCCTGAATATATTCCTTTATGCTTTCAAAGTCGCGGCTGCCGTTTAAGACCGACCTCAAAAGCCTGTTGCCCGCCGCCTGCAAGTCCGCTTCAATTCCGGCGTACTCGGCAGAGCGCCTGCGGACCTCAGCCCGCCTGCGCTCCAGCTCCGTCCGGTGCGCTTCCCGTTTATTATTAAGCTCGTTTAAAGCCAATACCTGTGCCGATTGCATAAGATCGCCCCCGTTTAAATCAATTTAGTTATCCAGCATTAAGTCCAGCAGCTTTTCCTCAAGAGAGTTATAGTCCGTGCCGCTTTTGTCGGTAAAGTTGTTAAAGCCGGCAGCCTTGGGTTTTTTCGTATTCGCGCCTCCGCGTGCGGCATTCTCTCTCTCCACGCCGGCAGCGTCCTTGATCCCGCTCTCCGACCAGCTCCGCAGGATCTTATTCATGTACGCCCACGACAGCTTGCCGGTGTTCTCGACCGTGCGGTCGTAAGCCAGCTCCACCAGCTCCGGCGCAACGTTCAGTTCCTCGGTCCAAGCCTTTATGTATTTCTTCTCGGTCTGTGTCAAAGCCCTGTCGTATATTCCCAAAATTGAGCGTATCATATGCTCTTTGCTGTGTATCTCCTCAAGGTGCGATATGTACTCTTCCGCCTTGTCAAAGGTGTCGATACCCTTGTCCGCCCAGTCGATCGCCACGGTCTCAAGATAGCGCTTTCCGGTCTTGCCGAGCTTCGCGGCGTAGCTTAACAGCATGACAATAACCTCGCACGGCAGACCAAGCCAGTCGTAGAACGAGTACAAAAGCTCCATTTCATTCCCGGACAAAAGGTGTCCCAAAATGCTCTCCGCCTGATAGAACATACCGGAAAGCACCTGATTTTTTTCCGTCGCCGCATCGATCTCCGAACTTTTGTAGGACGGGCGCATCTTCGCGCCGCCGCGCTTTCGGTTTTGCGCGGGCTTAACCGATGCCTCACCGCTGTCCGACGGGAACGAGTATTCGCCGTTCTCGTTCTTCAGAATCTCTCCGCGGCTTACCCAAAAACCTAAGATAAACTCTACCCTGTCCGGGGCGACGGAAAGCTCCTCAGCGATGGTTTCCGCCGAGGGCATAGCTCCGTTTTTTTCGCAAAGGTACGCTGTGTACAGATATACCTGAATGTACTGCGGGTTCGCGAAGCGTACATATTTTTCTATAAATTCTGTTTTAAGACTGATTTCACTCATTTTTAAACTCTATTTCCCCACGCAAAAGCGTGAAAACACTCTGTCTACAATTTCCTCCTGCACCGTCTGTCCCGTGACCTCTCCGAGAGCCGACAGTGCGTCTGTCAAATCGATGTACAGCAGATCAAACGGCATATCCGTTCCCTCAAGAGCAAGTTCAAGCGCGTCTCTCGCCTTGATCAGCGAGTCTCTCTGCCGAATATTTGAAATATACACATCGCCGCCGTTTATTTTGCCGAGGGCAAATTTTTCGGCAATGCGATCCTCCAAGGCTTCGATGCCCGCCGCCTCGCCGTTTGCCGGAGTTGCCGTCTCGATTATGTCAAGCGGGTCAAGTCCGGTCTTTTCGGATATTTCCACAGCGGTAAGCTTTGCCGCGCGGTCTGTCTTGTTAAGGGCGCATATTGCAGTTCTGCCCTTTATGGCTTCGATTATCCGAAGGTCCTCTTCGGTCAGAGCCTCGCTGCTGTCCGCCACGAATATACAGAGGTCAGCCTGCTCAATGCACTTAAGCGCGCGGCTTATGCCTATCTGCTCTATTTTGTCATCCGTCTCGGACCGTATGCCGGCGGTGTCCAGCAGACGCATTGACGCGCCTTTTATGTGTATCATGTCCTCCACAGTGTCGCGGGTGGTGCCGGGTATATCGGTAACGATTGCCCGTTCGCTGCGGCTCAGCGCGTTCATCAGCGAGGATTTTCCAACATTCGGCTTGCCCACGATCGCCGCGGCAATGCCGTCGCGCAGGATCTTTCCGGTTTCAAACCCGTCGATCAGGCGGTTTATCTCATCAAGAGCGCCTTTTATCCGCGCCTCGACATCATCCGCGGAAAGCGGCTCCACCTCGTCCGGATAGTCAGCCGCGGCTGAGATATTGGCGGTGATTTCCAGTATAAGCTCCCTGGCGGCATTGATCTTGGCGCTCAGCGCGCCCAGCCGTGACTTTGCCGCGTTGGAAAGACCAAGTTCGCTGCTTGAGTCGATTATGTCCATAACCGCCTCTGCGCCTATCATGTCGGTTTTCCCGTTTACGAACGCCCTGCGCGTAAACTCGCCGGGATCCGCCAGGCGCACCCCTAAGCTGAGCAGTTCCTTAAGTATCATGTCGGCAGCAAAATACCCGCCGTGGCAGTTGATCTCCACAACGGTCTCACCTGTGTAGGAACGGGGCGCGCGCATGACCGAGACCAGTGCCTCGTCAAGCGCGGCGTCTTTATCGTTTATCCTGTGTATATCAGAAAGATAAAGCCGATGACTTTCAAGCTCTGCGACCGGTTTGCCGCATTTCGGCGCCACTATCCGAGCCGCCGCGCTTTCTGCCATATCTCCGCTCATGCGCACGATAGCCACGCCGCCTGATCCTACGGGCGTGGCTATCGCGGCTATTGTGTCAAACATTTTCATGACCTAATCCCTCTTGATATTTGCTACAAGCTCGCTTATGCTTGCCTGCAGCTCCGGGTTTTCGGTAACCAGCTTCTTCATCTTCTTGACCGCGTTCATGACCGTGGAATGGTCGCGGCGGAAATCCTCGCCTATCTTGGCGTAGGACTCGTCCAGAATAACGCGGGATATGTACATGGCAATATGCCGCGGATACGCGATATCGTTGGACCGCTTTTTTGTGATGAGCGAGCCTTTGGGCAGATGATAATACTTTTCCACCTCGTCGATTATAACGGCGGTGGTTATGTTGCGCTGCGGGAGCGTTGAGAGAATTTCCTTCAGCGCTTTCTGAGCCAGCTCCATTGATATGGTGTTGGTGCGCTCAATTCCGGCATACGCCAGTATGCGCTTGAGCGCGCCCTCCAGATCTCTCACGTTTGAGGTTATATTGTTCGCGACATACTCCATGATCTCCTCGTCAAAGGTGAAGTATTCATTTTCTATCTTGCTTTTCAGTATAGCCAGACGCGTCTCGTAATCCGGTGGCTGAATGTCCGCCAGCAGCCCCATCTGGAAGCGGGTCTTGAGCCTGTCCGCCAGGTGCGGGGTCTCGGAAGGCAGCCTGTCCGATGTGAGCACGATCTGCTTTCCCGCCTCGTAGAGTGCGTTGAAGGTGTGGAAGAATTCCTCCTGCGCAAGCTCCTTTGTGGCAAGGAACTGCACATCGTCCATCAAAAGCAGGTCGACCGTGCGGTGCCTGTTCCGAAAGTCCTGGTTGGTCTTTTCGCGAATGGCGTTGACCAGCTCGTATGTAAACTTCTCACTGGTGGTGTAAAGCACCCTCCTGCCCGGATTGTGGGTCAGGTAGTAGTTGCCGATAGCCTGAAGCAGATGTGTTTTTCCCAGTCCGCTGCCGCCGTAAATAAACAGCGGGTTATATTTGTGGGCGGGATTTTCGGCAACGGCGAGAGAAGCCGCCTGAGCCAGATTATTATTGTTGCCCACCACGAAGTTGTCAAACGTGTATTTATTGTTGAGCATCCCCTCAAAGGTTATCGGGTCGCCCGATTCACGAACTTCGTCAAAGCATACGTCAAGCTCAATGTTCCTGCCTGTAATGCTCTTAAGTGAGCTTTCTATCAGTGAGCGGTACTTTGTCATTATCATGCTCTTGCCCAAGCTGCCCTTTTGCAGACCGCCGGGGACCCGAAGCTTGATTACGGCGCCGTCTATCCCGGCAGGAACTATAGGTTTTATCCATGTGTCAAACGCAACGGAAGACATCTCGTCCCGAAGCTGGTTCTTGACGTCCTCCCAGATACTATTAACATTTTCTTTTGTTTTCAACTCTTTTACCCCTCTGACAAAATAAAGTATATAAGCGCGGAAAACCGCGTAAAATGCATAATCAAGCGCCCTTTTACGCCTTTGTAACAATTATGTAAATATATTTTAACAGAAAGAAAATGATTTTTCAACACCCAAATAGCCAAAAAATTTTTCCGAAAAGGCGCTGAAAACTGTACTGCACAAAATGTAGTTGAGGGCAATTTTCAAAATAACAAGATATGCGAAATTTTCAAGAATAAAATTTTTATAAAAAATTATTTTAATTTTTTTGTGTAAAATTATTACTTGACAACCATATTAAGTCGTGGTACAATAGTATAGATTTTTTATGAGCGGCTGCAAAAACCGCGCCGCAGCGATGATTTGTAAATAATTAATCCTATGATATAAGGAGGGATATAGATGCTTAGAACATATCAGCCCAAAAAGAGACACAGATCCAAGGTTCACGGCTTCAGAAAGAGAATGAGTACCAAAAACGGCCGTAAGGTTTTGGCGAGAAGAAGACTCAAGGGCAGAAAGAAGCTGTCTGCTTAGTTCTGTTCAGCGATGGAATAGACGCCGCAAACGGCGTCTTTTTGTTTAATGGCGAAGCCGGGGAGCGGGAATATGAGCGGTTTGATCAGTATAAAAAAGAATATTGATTTCAGGCGGATATATAAGCGCGGAAAATGCGGCGTAACACCGACGCTGGTGGTGTACGTCCTGCGCAACAGGAGGCTTGACCGCCTCGGCATCACCGCCGGCAAAAAGGTGGGCTGCGCAGCGAAACGCAACCGCGCCAAACGCCGTATCCGCGCCCTGTACCGGGAGCAGATCTTATCCGGCACGCTGCCTGAGAGCGGAGAAAAGCTTGATATGATAGTCGTGGCGAGAGCCGCCGCCGTCGACGCCGATTTTGACAGGCTGCGCCGTGATTTTAAGACCGCGGTCGGCAAAGCCGCCGCACAGCTTCAAAATAAACATTAAATTTACATTAAAATATGTAAATTTATAGAAAAATACGGTTGCAAAAAATTCCGTTTCATGATATATTATTAATCGGTTCGTTTTATCATGAACAGGATAAAAAGTTGATTTAAACAGCTTGTACCAATATGAAAAGATCATTGATTAAATTGATAAAATTGTATCAGCGGTATATATCGCCGCTAAAGGGCAGACCCTCATGCAGGTTCTATCCCACCTGCTCGCAGTATGCCGTGCTGGCTATCGAGAAGTACGGCGCGCTGCGCGGCGGAATTAAGGCGCTTTGGCGGCTGCTTCGGTGCAACCCGCTGTCAAAGGGCGGCATAGATTATCCGTAAATATACTTAAATAGCAGAAAGTAAGGAGTGCTGTAATTGTCATATATAATGCTTGCGCTGGGCTGGGTCTTAAAGCTCATGTATACCATAACCAGCAACTATGGCGTGGCTATACTCTTGTTCACGCTTATCGTTAAATTAGTGCTGACGCCGCTTACGGTCAAGCAGCAGAAATCAATGCTAAAGACCCAAAAGCTTCAGCCGCTTCTTATGGAGATCCAGAAGAAGTACGCCAACGACAAGGAAAAGCTTAATCAGGAGACGATGAAGCTTTACCAGAAATATCAGATAAACCCGATGAGCGGCTGCCTGCCTATGTTTATCCAGCTGCCTATACTGTTCGCGCTCTATTATGTTGTGCGTCAGCCGATCATATACATCATGGGTGTTGACAGCTCGGATATATGGCGTATTGTCAGCGCGGTCGACGAATGGGGGCAGACTCATACCGACGCACTTAATCAGTTCTTGGCGGCGCTCAATATCGACTCGCTGAACATATTCCCGGAGAACGGGTTTAAAAACTTTGGTATGTATGAGATCCGTTTTGCCAAGCTGCTCTACGAATTTCCTGAAATAATGAACAGCAGTTTTATAACCGAGACCGGTGAAAGCTATGTGCTGATAGACTTTAACCTGCTTGGCATCGACCTGTCCCAGACTCCGAATTTAGGCAGTCTCCTGGGTCTTATTATGGGAAGAATACCCGACGGCGGTCTCACGTGGGGAACCATAGGTCTGTGGCTTATCCCGCTGCTCGCCGGCGGAAGCTCGTACCTTACAAGCTACATCACTCAGAAAATGCAGCCGCCTCAGCCGGTGCAGAAGGATGAAAACGGCAACGAGAAACCCAACACAATGAAAACAATGATGATCATGATGCCGCTGTTCTCGATTTGGATAGCGTTCACACTTCCCGCAGCAATCGGTTTCTACTGGATCCTGAGCGGTATCATGCAGCTGCTTCAGCAGATTTTTATAAAAATGGTTGTTCATATCGATTTGACCGATGAGGAAGTAAAGGAGGAAATGGAAAATGCCGCGAAAAATAGAAAAAAACGCAAGAAGTAAAGAGGAGGCGCTTCGCCTCGCTGCGGAGGAGTTCGGAGTCCCGATTGAGGAGCTTTCGTTCACCGTGGAGCGGGAGATCGGAAAAGGAATTTTAGGAAAACTTCTCGGCAGAGAGGTTATTATCTCCGCATGGATCACCAAGGAGGCGGAAGAGGAAAAACGCCTGAGAGAGACCCGCGAACTGCGCCGCAAAAAGCTTGAGGAGCAGAGGACTGAGGTAAAGCCTGAGGCTCCTGCCCGCAAAACGGATGGACCCAAGCCTCAGAAGCAGTCAAAGCCCGCGCCTGAGAAAAAGGATGAGCCTAAGGCGGACGCGCCCAAACCTGCGCAGCAGGCTCCGGCGGAGAAGGAGCTGTCTCCGGCTGAAGCAAAGCGCCGCGAGGTTACCGAGAAGTCGGTAAAGGACGCTCAGTACTTTGCCGAGAATGTTATACACATGATGGGGCTTGAGGACGCTGTTGTCGAGGCAAGAAACGCCGGTAAGTCGGTTGACGTTACCGTGTCGGGCGAGCGTATGGGTCTGCTTATCGGCAAGCGGGGCGATACCCTGGACGCTGTGCAGTATCTCACAAGTCTTTATGTCAATAAGGAAAAGAACTCATATATAAAGGTTAATATAGATACAGAGGGCTACCGCGCCAAGAGAGAGGAAACTCTTGTCAAGCTGGCAAAGAGCCTTGAGCGCAAAGCTGTGCGCGAGGGGCGTGACGTCACGCTTGAACCCATGTCTCCCAACGAGCGCAGAATTATACACGCTGCGCTTCAGGGCAGCGACAGCGTCAGAACCTACAGCGTCGGCGAGGAGCCGAACCGCATGGTCGTTGTCGCGCTTAAGGATTGATCATGAGCTTCAGGTTTTTCGAGAACAGAGATTGCGAATACTATCCCTGTCACAAGGCGGAACGGATAAACTGTCTGTTCTGCTTTTGTCCTTTATATGACCGCGGCGGCTGCGGCGGTAATTACCGAATGATAAAGACGGAAAGCGGAGCGGTCAAGGATTGCTCTGACTGCATTCTGCCCCACTCCGAGGGCGGATATGAATACATTATGAAAAAACTTAACAAACAGAAAGGAGTAAGCCGTATGAGTGAACATTTAAGCACCGAGCAGGTCAAGGCTCTTGACAAGCAATATTACATGAACACCTTCGGCGACCGTATCCCGGTTTCCTTTATCGAGGGAAACGGAATTGAGCTGAGGTCCGCAGAAGGCGATGTGTATAAAGACTTTTTCGCCGGTATAGCTGTGTCAGCCTTGGGGCATAATTATCAGAGACTTACGAGAGAGCTTCAGGACCAGGTTGGCAGACTGCTTCACACCTCAAGCGTGTACTATGTTGAAAACCAGGCAAAGCTGGCGCAAATGCTGGTCGAAAACAGCTGCGCCGACAGAGCGTTCTTTTGCAGTACGGGCGCCGAGGCGAACGAGGGGGCTGTTAAGCTTGCCAAAAAGTATCAGGTGGAAAAGGGCAGACCGGAGAAAATTGAGTTTATAACATTAAACAAGTCGTTCCACGGCAGAACGCTGGCTACGGTGGCGGCGACGGGTCAACCCAAGTACCAGGCGCCCTACGCCCCTTTGATTGAAAAGTTCATTCATGTTGACATAAACGATATTGACGGCTTAAGAGCCGCTGTCGGGGACAGAACAGCCGGAATTATGATAGAGCTTATCCAGGGCGAGAGCGGAGTTCATCCTGTCACGCAGGAATTCGCGGAGGAAGCCCGCAGGCTGTGCGATGAGTATGACATAGCCTTTATTGTGGACGAAGTCCAGACCGGAATAGGCAGATGCGGAAAGCTGTTCGCTCATGAGCTGTACGGCGTTAAGCCAGATATATTCACGATGGCAAAGGGTCTGGGCGGCGGCGTGCCGATTGGCGCGTTCTGCGCAAACGACAAGTTTGCGTCCGCGTTTAAGCCCGGCGACCACGGCACCACTTTCGGCGGCAATCCGCTGTCGACACGTGCGGGTCTGGTTGTGCTTGACGAGTTGCTGAACCACGGGGTCCTTGAGAACGCGGCTAAGGTTGGCGAATATATGGGCAAAGAGCTGAATAAGCTCAAAGAGGACTGCGGAGAAATAGCGGAAGTCCGCGGCGCGGGACTCATGCGCGGAGTGGAATTTAAATGCACGATAGCTAAAGATATCGGCAATAAGCTGCTAAAGAAGAAGATACTGGTCGGCGTTGTGGGCGACAGCGTGCTGCGTATAGTGCCGCCGCTCATAGTCACCGAGCAGGATGTGGATATATTGATAAATGCGATCAAGGAGGTTTTATAACATGAAACATTTTATAAGCATACACGACATAACTCACGAGGAGTTTAATCAGCTTCTGTCGCTCGCGGCAAAGCTTAAAAGGGAACAGAAGTCGGGCGTTACGCACCATATTCTGAAGGGCAAGACGCTGGCGATGATATTCACAAAATCGTCAACCAGGACCCGCGTTTCATTCGAGACGGGAATTTATCAACTGGGCGGTCAGGCGCTGTTTTTGAGCGCGAACGATATTCAGCTGGGCAGGGGCGAGACGATATACGACACCGCCAAGGTAATGAGCCGGTTTGTTGACGGAATTATGATAAGAACTTTCGCGCATCAGGACGTCCTGGATCTTGCTGAGTACGGCTCGATCCCGATCATCAACGGACTTACCGACCTTCTGCACCCGTGTCAGGCTTTAGCGGACCTTATGACTGTCAAGGAGCATAAGGGCAGACTGCGCGGACTTAAGCTCGCATATATCGGCGACGGCAACAATGTCGCACACTCGCTGCTCTACGCCTGCGCGAAAGCGGGCATGGACATCAGTGTGGCTTCGCCCAAGGGCTATGAATGCGACAGCGAGATAGTGAAAAACGCGAAGGAAGACGCCAAGGAACTCGGCTCTAAAATAATTATGACCAACGACCCGGTGGAGGCAATAACCGACGCCGACGTTGTTTATACCGACACATGGGCAAGCATGGGTCAGGAGAGCGAGAAGGAGGAGCGCGTGAAGGCGTTCCGCGGCTACCAGATCGACATGGAGCTGTTTGGCAAGTCAAAGCCCGACAGCATATTTATGCACTGCCTGCCGGCATACCGCGGCTTTGAGATGACTGCCGAAGTTATCGACGGCGAGCACAGCGTTGTGTTTGACGAGGCGGAAAACAGGCTCCACGCCCAGAAAGCTGTTATGGCAATGCTCATGGTGGGGGACAGCAAGAATGGATAAGCAGCTTTATGTGTTCGAGGTCAAACGCGCCAGTAAGGACGATGTGCCGGCAATAAAAAAGATAACCAAGGACGCGTTCCTGAAATATTGCGAAATGGCGGATCTCGATTATGATATAGAGGCGCTGAACGAGACCAGCGAGGATGTTATCCACGACATTGAGACAAAAGAAGTTTACGTGGTGTTTATTGATGACGAGCCTGTCGGCGCGGTGCGTATTGAGCTGCTTGACAACAACGAGGCGTATCTCAGCCGTTTTGCTGTCAAATCGACCCAGCGCAACAACGGTATCGGAAAGATCCTGATGAGCGTGGTTGATAAGGTTATGACCGAGAACAATGTCAGAATTCTCAGGCTCCATACCGGCTCTCATGTTACCCCGCTTATAAGGTTCTATTACGGCAGAGGTTTTTACATAAACTCGGTGGAGCACAGCAGGGGCTATCCCCGTGCCGAGCTGATCAAGGATTACAGCAAGAATAAGCACTTTTCGCTCGACTAAACGCGCCGCCCAAACTATAAAAGGTGATACTGATGAAAATTAAAGAATTGTTTTCCGGAGATTTCGGCGGCAGGGAAGTTACCGTCAGCGGCTGGGTGCGCACTGTCAGAGCGTCAAAAAATTTTGGATTTGTGGAGCTTAACGACGGTTCATGCTTTAAAAATCTCCAAGTAGTGATCGAGGAGGCGCGGCTGAGCAACTTTACCGAAATATCAAAGCTCAATGTTGGCTCGGCGGTGACCGTCAGCGGCGTTTTGGAGCTGACCCCGGAGGCGAAGCAGCTTTTTGAGCTTAAGGCGGACAGCGCCGAGATCGAGGGCGCGAGCGCGCCTGAGTACCCGCTTCAGAAAAAGCGGCACACATTTGAATATCTCCGCACGATCCCGCACCTGCGTCCCAGGACCAAC
>CANQKP010000007.1 GCA_947624495.1 uncultured Monoglobus sp.
GTTGTTGATCAGTCTTGTTACAGTCTTGCTGTTGTAGACAGGATCAGGCAGAACATCACGACGGGCAATATGACCTCTTCTTGGCACTTTCTTCCCCTCCTTACTTCTTGCGGCTTATCGCCGCCAAGGTACTCAATGTCATAAAAATACACTGTTGTGCGCCGGTCATATATAATTTAAGTATATATAAACATATGCGCACATTTCAATTAGCTTTGCGGCAGAGACTACTTGGGTCTCTTGGCGCCGTACTTTGATCTTCCCTGTCTGCGCGCGTCAACGCCCGAAGTATCGAGTGTACCGCGGATTATGTGATAACGCACACCGGGGAGGTCCTTGATATGTCCGCCGCGAATCATTACAACGCTATGCTCCTGCAGGTTGTGTCCGATTCCGGGGATGTACGCTGAAACCTCAATACCGTTTGTAAGACGCACTCTGGCAACCTTACGCAGCGCAGAGTTCGGCTTTCTGGGCGTCATGGTCCTTACAGAAGTGCAAACGCCTCTCTTCTGGGGCGACGACTGATCCGTGGGGCGCTTTTTAATGGTATTCATACCCTTCTGGAGCGCGGGAGCAGTTGACTTCTTTTCAACCGTTGCTCTGCCCTTTCTTACTAATTGGTTAAATGTCGGCAATATGTTCACCTCCATACATATAGATTTTGCCGCCGCCCATTTGGGCGCAATACGCCTATTGAGCGACCATTTCATTATACCACAAAACAGCAGTTTGTCAAGCATTTTTTGGAATTTGTGCGTTATACCCAAACAACGGGATTTTTATTATCCCCATGCGGTAAACTTGACCATAAACAAAAAAGCGCGCACAGCCTAAGCTTATAGTGTTTTTGCAAAATACGGCGAAAAAATCCGGACAAAACGTGCGCCGTCTGATATTGCTATGTCTTGAAAACACTTTTTAGGCAAAACGGCGGCTCCCGATTTTTGGGAGCCGCTCTTGGATTTATTGGGAAGATTTGTTTTACTTATTGAAAGTTTATTTCTCTTGTCTCGGCTAAAGGTTTTGCGGAGTTAAAACCGTTCCACGCAAAGGCTTTTACCGAGCCGACTTTCTGCGCCTGCGCCGGAATGTTAAACCCGAACGAACAGTCATAGTCCGGAGTAAAGTCGGCGCGCACATAGTCGATATTCAGCAGTATGCCCTCCTCGTTATATACCGCGACAAAGATATAATCCCCGGAGCTTTCGTTCTTAAGCTTCCTGACAGTGACTTCCGCCTCAAAGCTTCCGTTTTCAGGCGGCGCTTCAAGCTTCTCGCCCGATTGAGTGAGTATAGATAATTCACTTATTTCATACAAGTAATCATCAGGCGTCTCCGTAGGTCCCGGCTCGGCAGTCGGAGCAGTTGTCGGCTCCGGTCCATCGCCTATATCCACTCTCTTGTAGCTCGCGTTGCCGCTTTTGTCAACAGCGCAGATCACTATCGCTCTGTCCGTTTTTATCATGCCGTCCGAAACGGAATTCCTGTTTGTCAAAAAGAACTCGTCCGTGCCGTTGTCTGACTTGCCTATTTGACGAAGCTCTATATCGGCATAGTCAAGTCTCGCCACACCGCCGTTGTCAACAGCGCTGACTTTGACTTCAGCCGGAGCGCCTTCGGCGGCGGGAATTGTTACGTCAAAATCAATATTGGGCGGTTCTGTATCGTTCGTCGATAATCGGGGCAGTTCAGCTGATACAACCGTGTATTTGCCGTCGGAATCCTCAATGAACAATTTGTATGTTCCGGTATATTTTAAACTGTAAACACCGTTTTCATCGGGTCTTACTTCAAGTCCGGAGCTTATAAAATCATCCATAAGTTTGGATATCCATTCGTCATACTGTAAGTTACACTCATCGGGCGGCAAAGATTCCGGCCATGAGCCGGGAGGCAGAAGATAGTCCTTTACAAGTGCGTAACGCTTTACGGTCTTGCCCTTGCCGCACTCCATATTTTTGATTGAAGCAGTTGCGATCACATCCTTTGAATAATCTCCCAAATTATAAAACTCGATATCCGCCATGGGGCGCTCTGTTTCTATCTCGTTTATGTCAACTCTCTTTATAAACTGAGGCGCTCCGCTTGTGTCCGATGTCCAGCCGCAGAATATGTATCTTTATATCATAAAGAAAGTATGTCACAGTCAATCAGGTTCGTCAATACTTTTAAGTATTATTAATAATGTCTATAATAAATTGATAAGCGGTTTATAAACAGTTAAAATAATACCAAAAGGTATCGGGGTGTGCATTATGGAAAAAATTGCAGAAAAAATCGGAAAGCGTATACGTTATTTTCGCAAAAAACAAAATTTAAGTCAGGAAAAGCTTGCGCTGGAAGCGGGAATAAACCCCGCATTTTTGGGACATCTGGAAAGAGGCATTAAAAGTCCGACCGCCACCACTCTTGCAAAAATAAGCGACGCCCTTAATATAACCATGTCCGAACTTGTATTTTTTGACTCCGAGGAAAACCAAAACGAAAACAATATCAGAAAAATAACGGCAGCCATTGAAAAGCTGCCGCCCGAAAAAGCAAAGGTTTTAACAGACATTGTTGTAAACATAGCGCATATGATCGAAGAGTAATTTACCCTAATAGTGATCAGGGAATAAGACGCCAAAAACTGTTTTGCAACATTGCCGCCCGCGGTAGGCAAGGCGGAACAGGGGACGGCGCGTCATTCAAAGCAAAACAGTTTTTGGTGAAAATACTGCTCCAATGTTGCCTCTTTTGTTCACTAAGCAAAAGAGAAAAACGAAAAACCCGGCAGTTTAATGTCATGCCCCGCAACACCGCTCGATTGCTTTCGCTTCGACTATGTAATCGCTGATTACATCATAGGTTGATAAACGACAGCGGTATTGCTTCCGTCTGTTGTATTTGTCCTTTTGCACATTAACTCGCAGCCTGAACTTATTGATATCTTGCTGCCGGCTGCGCGCTGCACAGTCTGAGGGGAAATTAGGCTCCCCTTCATTTATGAGGGGGAGCTGTCACCAAAGGTGACTGAGGGGGTGCAATGACTAATTTCCACCCCTTCCGTCAGGCTTCGCCTGACACCTCCCCCGCAGTAGCAGGGGAGGCTTTTGTTTTCTCTACGGACGCGGGGATAACCTAACAATAGGGTTCCCGCAAAAGCCGCTGGCTTTTGTGGGAAGAGGAGCAACCGCCGGTAAGGCGAAGCTTGCGAAGCCTGCGAGGAAGCAAGCAAAAAGGCGGATTGCGACGAACTGAGGGGGAAGCATGAAAAATACGAGCAATATAAATTGCCCGCATTTAGGTATTAATTATTGTATCACAATCTTTTCAAGAACTCGGATCAACGGCTCATACTCGCAGTTAAACGCTGAAATATCGGCTTTAAGGAGCTCTTTCTTCGACACATTGCTGAATATTAATTGATATCCCGCTCTTTTCGCTAACTGCTTAAAATAAAGTCGGCTCGTCCTGCCGTTTCCCTCTCTGAAAGGGTGAAGCGCATTTAACTCTCCCATATAATATGCGAGCCGCTTGCAGAACTTATCTTTTGGCAGGTCCTTTAAAAAGTTTTCATCGGATAATTTTTTATAAAAATTATTAAATCCTTGTTCTATATATGAAGCTTTGAAAAACATACTGTCACCTTTAAACATAAATTCGCCTACGCGTGTTTTTCCCGCCCATTCAAATAAATCACCGAACAAATATCTATGAATACTTAATAAATAATCATAATCAAGACTGCCGTCAAAAGGATTTTCTTCAAACTCTAAAGCTTTTAATGCGGTAATTTTACGCTCTATATTTTCAAGCTGTTTTTCATCATATATTCCGAATTTGTTGATCAATACCTTTGTATTCGGATAACAGTAAAAATCGGCACCTTCATAATAATATTTATACTCGTCCATAAGACTCGCCCTCGGAAATATAAGAATTAAGAACTTCGCTGAACGTGAATTTTCCGTCCAGTACACCTATAAGAGTTTGCTTTTCTTTATCGGGAATATCAAACCCTTCAACTTCCATGGAAAACAAAACTTCGTTCAAATTTATTTTCTGTCTTTCGGTCATAATAATCACCTCGTTTAATATCAAACACAATATACCATAATTTCTTGATTTTGTCCACATATTTTTATTTCGCGGCGGCAATATTTTTTGTGATAAGCCAACGCAGGAACTATGACACCAAAAACTACCCCTTCCGTCAGGCTTCGCCTGACACCTCCCCCGCAGTAGCAGGGGAGGCTCTTGTTTTCCCTACGGACGCGCGGATAACCTAACAATAGGGTTCCCGGTGGCTTTTGTGGGAAGAGGAGCAACCGCCGGTAAGGCGAAGCCTGCGAGGAAGCAAGCAAAAAGGCGGATTGCGACGACCGCGTAGTTCCTATTCGCTAATTACTAATTACTACGTTGCTACGTTGTTATGTAGTTATGTTTTCTGACATTATGCCCCTTAAACAAATACCCTCGTAAATTTAAAAAGTTTTATATATATATATTTGTAAAAAATGTCAGAATGTCAGACAATACCCCTGAAACCCCCGATTTCACGGGCTTCATCATGTCTGACATAACCCATTTTTATGTCAGAATTAGGTCAGATATGTCAGAATTTTGCGGTGTTTATTCGTCTGATATGCATAAAATGTTCGATTTAACATATTCGGACTTTACTCCATAGGTCGTAGTTAAGTGAGTGTATAGCCCCACTCCGTCAGACTTTGCCTGACACCTCTCCCCAGGGAGAGGCTTTTCTTTTACGGCTCCACCTTGGGGGAGCTGGCTGCGCGCTGCGCAGTCTGAGGGGGAATTAGGCTCCCCTTCATTTATGAGGGGGAGCTGTCACCGAAGGTGACTGAGGGGGTGCAATGACTAATTTCCACCCCTTCCACCCCTTCCACCGCTATCGCGGTCCCAACATAGCAATTAGTAATTAGCGACTAGCGACTACGCGGAGCAAAACAGTACGCAAATGTAGGCTTGTCCCCGCGTTTGTTGGAAAAATAAAAGGCTCCACCTTGGGAGAGCAAAAGCTTTTGTGACTTTGCCGGCGCGGCTTGGTATGGCTGCGACCTGAGCCGCAAAGCGGGTTCGTTTAACCAAATTATGTCTTTCGTACTGCGTTGCATGGTCGCAAATCATTATGGTTTTCGGATATAAGAAGAATATGGGTTCGGCATTAATTCAAAGCAAAAGCTTTTGCGGAGTAAGTTCCACCCCTTCCGTCAGGCTTCGCCTGACACCTCCCCCGCAGTAGCAGGGGAGGCTTTTGTTTTCCCAATGTGCGCGGGGATAACCTAACAATAGGGTTCCCGCAAAAGCCGCTGGCTTTTGTGGGAAAGAGGAGTAACATCGTAAATAAATATGCCGGTGGCATATTTTAGATGTGATTGAGACGCGGTAGCGTCGGACATAAATAGCAATAATGCAGTAAAACGGAATTATTGCAACCAAAAAATGCCGCCGGTAAGGCGAAACTTCCGAAGCTTGCGAGGAAGCAAGCAAAAAGGCGGATTGCGACGACCGCGTATTTGCTAGTTGCTAATCACTAATCACTACGTTGCTATGTTGCTATGTTCGAGGGCTTTCAGGCGCTCGTCGTGTCTGCCGAGTTCGGCGCTGTGTTCTCCTATCATGCGGCTCAGCTCGTCGATCTCTCTGCCATGGGAGTTAAGACGTTTTTCATGCTTTTCGTAATTTCGGTTAAGCTGGTCGATAGCGTCGGTCAGTCTGACAATGTTCATGTTAAGGTCGCTTATCGGCTTTACGCACCTGAAAAGCAGTCCGGCGAGACCTCCCACGGTGACAAGCGCAGCCACCAGCATTCCCAAAAATTCACTGCCGTTCATTTATATCATCTCACAATTCTTGACCGCAATTTTAGTATACACCTTAAAAAATGACGCCGCGCGTCAAAAATGTTGTAATTATTTGTGATTTATGCTTGAATTTTTATCATTTATATGTTAAAATTATCAGATGACAATTTGTGAAACTACTTTTGGGAGGTTATATACATGAAAGACCGATTAAACAGCATAAAAGCTGCCGCCGAGAGCGAGCTTAAAGACGCAGACAGCTTAAGCGCTCTGGAAACGCTGCGCGTGAAGTTCCTCGGCAAGAAGGGCGAGCTGACCGCAGTGATGAAGGGCATGGGCGGACTTTCCAAGGAGGAGCGTCCGGTTATCGGACAGCTTGCCAATCAGGTGCGCGGCTATATCGAAAGCGCTCTTGAGGAAAAGAAGGCGGCGCTGACCGAGAAAGCGAAGGAGCTTAAGCTTAAAGCCGAAACTGTTGACGTGGCTCTGCCCGGCAAAGTCCCGGCAAGCGGCGGCAAGCACCCGCTTAACACCGTGCTTGACGATTTGCAGGACATTTTTATCGGCATGGGCTTTTCGATCGTCGAGGGCCCAGAAGTCGAGCTTGACTATTATAACTTCGAGGCGCTGAACCTGCCGCCCGACCACCCCGCGAGAGACACGCAGGACACCTTTTATATCAGCGACAATGTGCTGCTGCGCACACAGACGTCGCCGGTCCAGGTACGCGTTATGGAAAAACAAAAACCGCCTATACGCATAATTTCGCCCGGCAGGGTCTACAGAAGCGACGCGGTCGACGCGACGCACTCGCCGGTTTTCCACCAGGTCGAGGGACTTGTTATCGACAAGGGCATTACTATGGCAGACCTTAAGGGAACGCTTGAGGTGTTCGTAAAGAAGCTTTATGGAGACGACACGAGGCTGCGCTTCCGCCCACACCACTTTCCGTTCACCGAACCCAGCGCCGAAGTCGACATATCATGCTTCAACTGCAAGGGCAAGGGCTGCAATATATGCAAGGGTGAAGGCTGGATCGAGATCCTCGGCTGCGGAATGGTTCACCCCAAGGTGCTGCGCAACTGCGGCATTGACCCCGACGAGTATTCCGGCTTCGCGTTCGGCATGGGTCTTGAGCGCGTGACAATGTTCCGCTACGGAATTAAGGATCTGCGTCTGTTTTATGAGAACGACCTTCAGTTCTTAAAGCAGTTCAAGGTATAAAAATATATGAACAGGGTAATGATAATCGGATTTTCCGGTTCGGGTAAGTCCACGCCGGCGCGGCAGATAGCCGAAAAAATCGGAAAAAATTCCAAGTCGTTATCCGCGATGCAAAAAATTCCGGAAAACGAGCGGAAACACTAAAGCGACCCTGTGAAGTGAAAGATTTTTTGAATAATCTTTAAAACCAAGGCATATAACAGTAGGAGGAATATATATGAACTTACCACTTTCATGGCTCAAGGACTACATGAACACCGACGGCATTTCCGAAAAGGAATACGCGGACAGGCTCACGATGAGCGGCTCTATCGTCGAGGGGATAGAAAACCTCGGCAAGGAGTTTAAAAATGTGGTCGTGGGCAGAATAACAAAGATAGAGAAGCATCCCGACGCTGACAAGCTGGTTATTTGCCAGGTCGACGTGGGCGGCGAGGAGATACAGATCGTGACCGGAGCGCCAAACGTGTTTGAGGGCGCGGTGGTACCCGTGGCAAAGCATAAAAGCACCCTGCCCGGCGGCGTGAAGATCACCAAGGGCAAGCTGCGCGGCGTTATGAGCTACGGAATGATGTGTTCCACCGACGAGCTTGGAATTTCCAAGGAGCGCGCCACGGGAATACTCATTCTGCCCGACGACACCCCGATAGGCGAGGACATCACACACACCCTGGGTCTTGACGAGAGCGTGGCGGAATTTGAGATCACCTCGAACCGTCCGGACTGCATGAGCATAATCGGTCTTGCGCGCGAGACGGCGGCGACATTTGACAGAGATTTTAAGATACCCGAAATAAAGCCCACAGGCAACGACGAGGACGTAAACGACTACGCGGCTGTCGAGATAACCGACAGCAATCTGTGCTCAAGATTTACGGCGAGAGCGGTAAAGAACGTTAAAATCGGACCCTCGCCCAAGTGGATGCAGAACCGGCTGACAGCCTGCGGACTCCGCGCGATCAACAACGTGGTCGACATCACGAACTACATCATGCTTGAATACGGTCAGCCGATGCACGCGTATGACCTTGACCATGTTGAGGGCAGAAAGATAATCGTGCGCGCGGCAGGCGAGGGTGAAATGCTTGAAACACTCGATGACAAGCCAAGATCGCTTAAGTCCGAAATGATAGCGATCTCGGACGAGAAGCGCGCTATCGGCGTTGCGGGAGTTATGGGCGGCGCCAACTCGGAGGTGACGGACGACACCGTGACCGTCCTGTTTGAAAGCGCCTGCTTCAATCCCGTGCTGGTCCGCCGCGGTGCAAAAGCGCTGGGCATGAGGACCGACGCGTCCGCGCTTTTCGAGAAGGCTATCAACCGCGCTTGCGAGCTGCTTGAGGAAATGGGCGGCGGCGAGGTTATCGGCGGCGAGGTTATCGGCGGCGTTATCGACGTTTATCCCGTTCCGAAGCGGAACACCGTACTCCCGTTTGAGCCTGAAAAGATAAACAAATTCTTAGGCACCGACATTCCGGAGAGCGATATGGTCGACTACCTTTCGCGCCTTGAATTTAAAGTTGAGGACGGCAAAGTTATCGTTCCCACCTTCCGCGGCGACATAGAGAGCATGGCGGACATCTCGGAGGAAGTGGCAAGACTCTACGGCTACGACAACCTGCCGGTCACCATGATGCAGGGCAGAGTTGTTGTGGGCGGCAAGACCTTTAAGCAAAAAATGATCGACAGCATAAGAAACACATTGACGGCTTACGGTCTTTACGAGACCATGACATATTCCTTCATTGACCCCAAGGAATACGCACAGACACGCGTGCCTATGGACGACGCGATCAGGATCATCAACCCGCTCGGCGAGGAAAACAGCGTTATGCGGACCTCGATGCTCTCATCGATAATCAAGACGCTTAAGATAAACTATAACCGCAGAGCGGAATTCGCAAAGATATTCGAGCTGGGAATGATTTATAAGCCGGTAGGCGAGACGCTGCCCGACGAGCGGCAGATCATCGCCATAGGTATGTACGGCAGGACCGACTTCTTTGAACTCAAGGGCATAGTTCAGGGTCTGCTGACCAGGTTGGGCGTCTCCGGCGCGGCATTTGAGACCGAGACTGAAAACAAGTCGTATCATCCGGGCAGATGCGCCAAGGTCACTGCCGGCGGCAAGACGCTCGGATATTTAGGTCAGCTCCACCCGGCAGTGGCGGATAATTTTAAACTGGACACCGAGGTTTACGCGGCTGAACTTGACCTTTGCACCGTGCTTGAGCTTGCGACATTTGACAGGACCTACAAACCGATGCCAAAGTTCCCCGCGTCCGGACGCGACATCGCGCTGGTTGTGGATAAGAACGTCAGCGTCGGCGAGATTGAGAAAATTATACACAGCGCGAGTACCGAGATTTTGGAGAGCGTAAAGCTGTTTGACGTATACGAGGGCGAACAGGTAGGTGAAAACAAGAAGAGCGTGGCGTACTCTCTGACCTTCCGCGCCGCTGACAGGACCCTGACCGACGATGAGGTGAGCGGTCTGACCGAAAAAATTTTGGCGGCTTTAAAATCGGGAATAAACGCTGAACTCAGATAAAGGATGGTGTTTTAAATGGAAAATCAGGAAACGATGAAATTTGAGGTCGGGGCAGATCGCCCAAATCCAAAATTTATCATTATGTCGGTTTACGAGGCGCTGAGCGAAAAGGGCTACAACCCCATAAACCAAATCGTCGGCTACATCTTGTCGGGCGACCCGTCATACATCACATCTTATAACGGGGCAAGAAGCCTGATCCGCAAACTGGAGCGCGACGAGATCCTTGACGAGCTTGTCTCGTCATATGTGAACAATAAATAAAAAAACAGTGTACCGGTCAACAAATTGACCGGTACACTTTTTGTGTTTTTGATATAATTTCGCTCATCGTGCAAATTTGAGTAAATTTTTTGACTTTTAAAAGGGTTTTGAGATTTTTTGTTTAATATTATAAATAGCGGAAAATATTGAATTCGCTCTGTAGGCATAATTTTAAGCCTTATACATTATATGCAAAGGAGATAACCAAATGGCATCAAAAGGCAAAGAGACACAGCCGCTTTTTGACCCCTCGAAGCTCAACATCATCCCGGTGGATCTTGACAGCGAGATGAGGAAGTCCTACATCGACTACTCCATGTCGGTTATCGTCGGACGCGCTCTGCCCGACGTGAGGGACGGTCTTAAGCCTGTTCACAGAAGAATACTTTACGCTATGTACGAGGACAGTATCACTCCGGACAAGCCCTACAAAAAGTGCGCTACCACAGTCGGCAACGTGCTTGGTCGGTACCATCCGCACGGCGACGCGTCGGTATATGACGCGATGGTCCGTATGGCGCAGGACTTTTCGATGCGCTATCCCACGGTGGACGGTCACGGAAACTTCGGTTCGGTGGACGGCGACCCGCCCGCGGCTTACAGATATACCGAGTCGCGTATGTCCAAACTCTCGCTCAGTATGCTGACCGACATCGACAAAGAGACCGTTGACTTTATGCCTAACTTTGACGAGAGCCGGGACGAGCCTGTCGTGCTGCCCTCGCGCTTTCCTCATCTTTTGGTAAACGGCTCGGACGGCATTGCGGTAGGTATGGCGACAAAGATCCCGCCCCACAACTTGGGTGAGGTCATTGACGGCGTTATTGCGGTGATCGACAATCCCGACATCACTCTTGACGAGCTTATGGAGTATATTCCCGGTCCCGACTTCCCCACCGGCGCTCAGATCATGGGCACAAGCGGCATACGCGCGGCTTACGCGACCGGAAGAGGCAAACTTAAGATCCGCGCCAAGACCGAGATACAGTCCTGGAAGGAAAACCGCGAGCGCATTGTTATAACCGAGATACCGTACATGGTCAACAAGGCGCGGCTTATTGAAAAAATCGCGGATCTGGTTCACGAAAAGCGCGTCGAAGGGATTTCCGACCTGCGTGACGAGTCGGACAGAGACGGTCTTAGAATTGTTATCGAGCTTAAGCGCGACGCACCTGCTCAGATCGTGCTTAATCAGCTGTTTAAATACACTCAGCTTGAGGACACATTCAGCGTCATCATGCTGGCGCTGGTCAACAGGACCTCGCCGAAGGTGCTGTCGCTTAAAGAAATACTGGTACACTACATCAACTTCCAGAAGGACGTTATTATCCGCCGCACCCGTTTCGACAAGAAGAAAGCCGAGGCGCGGGCTCACGTGCTTCAGGGTCTTAACAAGGCTCTTGATAATATTGACGAGGTTATCAGCATAATCAGAAACAGCTATAACGACGCGAAGCAGCGGCTTATCGACCGGTTCGAATTTTCGGATATTCAGGCGCAGGCGATACTTGATATGCGTCTTGCGCGTCTTGCGGGAATGGAACGGGAAAAAATCGAAAACGAGCTTAAGGAAGTCACGGCTCTTATCGAGCATTTGACCGAGATACTCGGCAGCGAGCAAATGGTCCTTGACATCGTCAAGGAGGAGATCACCGAGATAAAGAACAAGTTCGCGGACGAGCGGCGCACATCTATTGAGCCGGTTGCCGACGACATTGATATCGAGGATCTTATCGAGGAAGAGGACAATGTTATCACCATGACTCACCAGGGCTACATCAAGCGTCTGCCCACAGACACATACAAGAGCCAGCACAGAGGCGGCAAAGGCATTATCGGAATGCAGACGAAGGAAGAGGATTTCGTTTCCACAATGTTTATATCCTCGACCCACTCCTACATTATGTTCTTTACCAATACCGGAAGAATGTTCAGGATAAAGGCGTACAGGATACCCGAAGCGGGCAGGCAGGCGAAAGGAACGCCTATCGTTAATCTGCTGGAGCTTCAGCCGGGCGAGAGCATATCGGCAATGATACCCATACGCGAATACACTCCCGGTCAGTACCTGACAATGTGTACCAAGCACGGAATTATCAAAAAGACCGATATTATGGAGTACCAAAACGCGCCCAGGGGCGGCAAGCTCGCCATAAAGCTTATGGACGGCGACGAACTCCTCAGAGTCAAACTCACCGACGGCAAAACCGACCTCTTTATCGGCACCCACATGGGCAAAATGATACGCTTTAACGAGAAGGACGTTCGCGAGCTGGGCAGAGTTTCGCAGGGAGTCCGCGCTATCAAGCTGGATGACGGCGACTATGTTGTCGGTATGAGCATTTACCGAGAAGGCGCAAAGATGCTGGTCGTTTCCGAAAACGGTTACGGCAAAAAGACTGAGTTCTCGGAATACAAGGTCCAGGCAAGAGGCGGCAAGGGCTGCTCCACATACAAAATTTCGCCAGCCACCGGCAGCATTGCCGGCATAAAGGCGGTCACGCCGAATGATGATGTGGTCATGGTAACATCCGAAGGCGTTATAATCAGAATAAACTCCGAGGATATAAGCACATACGGCAGAGTAACGCGCGGCGTTAAGCTGATGCGGC
Source organism: uncultured Monoglobus sp. (assembly GCA_947624495.1). GTDB lineage: Bacteria > Bacillota > Clostridia > Monoglobales > Monoglobaceae > Monoglobus. The sequence goes on from CANQKP010000007.1 coordinate 12,465, forward strand.
TCGGCGAGGGCGTGAAAATAACCTCGGTTGCACGTATCGAAAAAGACGCTGACGATCAAAGCGACGAATAATCAACGGGAGGTTGTTATGAAAAAAGGATTAATTTTTAAGACCGGCGCGCTTTTGACCGCGCTGCTCATGAGCGTGTCGGTGTTCGCATCCTGCGGCAGGGACAGGAATTCGGCGGAGCCTTCCGCCGAGGCGTCCTCCTCCGCTAAAGAAGGCGGCGAGACCACGGTTTCGCACTTTAACGCAGAAAACGCGGACGCGGCACATTCTCCGTCAGCGCACACGCAGCCGCCCGCTCCCGAAAACCCCGGCAGTGCGGACAGCGCAAAAAGCACGCAGTCATCGCCCGACGAAAAGACCGAACAGTCGAAAAACGGCATGATTTTAAGCGATGCGGAATCGTTTTTCGGAGCAGGGATGTATGACGACGCACGCGAAATGCTGGCTTCGGTCGACACAGGCAGTCTGTCCGACGCGGAGATCGTGAGATACATTGACCTTAAGCAAAAGCTTGACAAGGCGGATACTTCCGAAAGCTCCGATTTTACCCCGCAGGAAGCGATAAAAATCGTTGAGGATATGTACGGAGTTGATTTGGGCGACAACACGGACGGTCTTGCACTTCAGACCGACAGCGCCGGAGAGCAGTATTACCAGATACAGGTCCGGCTTGATAACGAGAACCGCATAGTCACCGTGAATATTTACAAAAACGGTTTGGTTTCCGAAATCAGCAACGAAGTTATATCATATGGATAAGCATAAGGGCGGCGCAATCGCGCCGCTTTATTTTTTAAATAAATTTTAAAAAAGTCTTGACAAATATTGTCTACAGTGGTAGACTATTAATGACTACAGATGTAGACCATATGAAACGGAGGTGTTTTTGATGTCGGTTAAAAACATTAATATCGGCGAGGCGGAGCTTGAGATCATGAAGGTCATATGGTCGGCGGACGAGCCGATCAGCTCTGCCGAAATAGGAAAGGCGGTTGAAGAAAAGGGCTGGAAACGAACGACGATAGCCACATTTCTTGCACGGCTCACGGACAAGGGCGCACTAAAAAGCGAGAAGCGCGGCAAGACGCTTTACTACACTCCTCTTATATCGGCGGGCGAATACAAGAGAGCGCAAGTCCGAAATCTTGTAAAAAACGTGTTTGGCGGTTCCGCAATGGATTTGGCGGCGTCGCTGTTTAAGGACGAGAGCTTCAGCGAGGAGGATATCAAGGAACTGGCGGCGATTTTTGAAAACAAGGAGGGATGAGTCATGCTGAACAATATCCTTATATCAGTCCTGACCGTCTCGGCTGCGGGTACGCTTCTTTCCGGATTGATTATTGCGGCTCGACCTTTGACGGGAAAGCTTTTAAGCCCGACATGGCGCTATTACATATGGCTGACAGTGCTTATTGTTATGCTGTCCCCGGCGCGTATTCATATACCCGAACCTGAACCGGGCGCCGCGACTGTCACAAGTGAGGCAGCGCAGCCGGAAGAAGAGTCGCTTGGCACGCTCTCCGGCGCCGGCACAGAGGCAGCATTTGTCAGCGTCGACAACGCCGGTCAAACAAATGCGCCCATGCCAAAAAAGCTTCCAAGCGGAATTGGAATATTTTGGGCAATCGGCGCAGGAATAACGTTTGCCGTTTATATTTTGGGTTACATTCGGCTGATTTTGAGAATACGCCGCGGCTCTTTACCTTTAAACTGTACGGAAGTAAAAAAATATACCAATCGGAACATTCGGGTGCGTAAAATGACTGATACGTCAGCTCCGTTCATAGTCGGGGTATTCAGACCGATCCTCGTTTTGCCCGACGCTGAGCTTACGAATGAGCAGCTTGACAACATTCTGCGCCACGAGACAACACATCTGCGGCGCGGCGACCTGATAATTAAGTGGTTTACGGTGATCGTAAAAGCAACTCACTGGTTTAATCCGGCGGTCTATTATATCGCACGGCAAATCAATGCCGACTGCGAGATCGCCTGTGATATGGCGGTTGTAAAGCGCATGAACAAATCAGAGGAAATGAGCTATATCGAGACAATTCTGTCATTAATTTCGAGCGGCAAAAGGTCTGTTCCTCTTACAACCGGAATGACCGGCGGCAAAAAGGACTTAAAAAACAGGTTTATTATGATAAAAAACAGGCACAGTGTCAGCAAAAAGGCTGTTATTGTTTCCGCTGCACTGGCGTCGGCGCTGCTGACCTTAACAATTTTTGCGGGAGGCATTGTAAACGACAGGCTTTTGGGAAGGTTTGGGAGCCAAACTGTAAACGCGGCAGCCGGCGAAGCGGCAGATGAAGGCTTTAATATGCTGTTTGTCGGACTTGACGGCGGCGGAAGAGCCGATACCTTTATGATCATTTCGGCAGACAGAGGCGGCGCGTCCGTGCTTTCGGTACCGAGAAACGCTGTCCTGAGCAGTGCGGACAACCTGCGCATAACGGATATTTACGCCGGGGATAACGGTGATGAAGAAACGGTTGCCGCCGTCCAAAGCAGCCTTGCGATACCGATCAACTATTACGCAAAGGCTGATATCGACGCCATCCGGAAACTGCTCGAATGTATCGGGAATATTGAGGTAAGCGTACCAATGGATATGGAATATGACGATCCGTATCAGGATCTGCACATCAGCTTAAAACAGGGAACGCAGGTCTTAAACGCGGAGCAGATATGCGATCTGCTGAGATTTCGCAGGTCAAGCAGCGGAACCGGATATACAAACGGCGACTTGGGCAGAATTGAAACGGATCAGGCTGTAGTTTTTGAAATGCTGCGTCAAAAAGGAAATGGTGAAATCAGCGAAAAAATACCGGAGCTGTGCCGGATAGTGTCCGAAAACTTTGCCGCCAATTTTAAGGCAGAGGATATTTTAAAGCACATAGACTCTGTTAAAAGTATACTCGGCGGCAATATCAAAATGTACACAATGCCGGGCGAGCTTACCGCGTCAGACAACGGAATTTTGATATACAAAGCGGACCCGACGACCACGGAACATCTGCTCTCGGCTGAGTTCAGGAAATAAAAGCGAAGTTATATCATATGGATAAGCATAAGGGCGGCGCAATCGCGCCGCCCCAAACTTAATCGATTTTTGACATAGGCTTGATCCCTTCAAGATCATCCCACACTAAAGCCTTATACTCCGCTGCGCCTGAAATGATCGGAACTTTAATATCATCAAGCTCCCCGTTTGCCGGAACGGTCACATCCGCAGCGGTCCGCACGTCAAGCAGTCCGCCCTCCTCGTCATATGCCGAAACGATAACATCCGCCGTTATGTCGCTGTCCGACAAATTTATAAGGTCAACGTTCATCTCAGATCCGGACACATATTTTTGCGCGACCAATATCGGTATGCCGCTGTCCAATGCGCTCTTGCCGACATAAAAAACAAATCCGCCGTATTCCAGCTCTTTTTCTACCGACATTCCGTTAATAAAAACATTATACGCATATTTTCCTTCGGGCAAATCAAGCTCATCAATATAAAACGAATATTCATTATCATTATCGGGTCTTGCCTTAAACTCCTTAACAAAATCTTTTGAGAATACTTCGTTTAAGTTATGCTCCTCTATCTTCCAAATCTTTAACATAAGCTCGGTTCCCGAAAGATTTGTTCCTTCAATATCCACCGTCTGACGTTCATCATGCACTCCTACTGATGAACTAATTACAGATTTTTTTAATCTGCTGTCCCATATTGAGAACGAACACTGAATTTCACCGTTTAAGCAGATGCACACTGCGCGTTTGTCAAAACTCGGCACATTCGAAAAATCAAAGCTGAATTCGGTATAACTCTTATCTTCAATATCCACACCATAATAATTATGAGTCACATTTTTGCAAATTACCGGTATATCTGTTATGCTGCCGTCCTCGTTTTCGGAATAAGCGGTTATTATATCGTCTTCCAAATCAACATTTAAAGCGCCGCCGTATAATACAAAGCTTGATGATTTAAGATAATAATTTTGATAAATGTCAATATCCGGCTTCAGCATTTTTTCATCTGTTATCAAAGGTGTTCCCCAAAAATAAACACCGTTGACAGCCTCTTCCGGATTTCTGATTTCGCTGTTTTCGTACGTTAAGGTATACTCCTTTCCCGCTTCGGCAACACCCTTAAAACTGCCGCTGTAGCTGTACAGGTTTCCGTCATATCGTGTAAGCTCTGAAAGGGGAATGCTCGCCACTTTTTTATAATTTATCCCTCCATCATACACGTTTTCTTCAAGCACGACATTTCCTTCGGTAAAATTCGTGTTATCTATAACAAAAGCAAGCTCATCGGCAGGGCTGTAATTATCATAATTCACTATGTGTATCCGACCGCAATAATCTTCGCTATAGAAATACCTTGAGTCAAATGGAACATTATCGTCAAGAATTAAATAATCACATCTACGCTCCCAATATTTTGTTATAACACGAATATATATCATATTATCCGGATAGGATATATCGTCGGCAATTCCACTTGTGTCGACCGCAGGGAAGTCAACAAGTACTTCATTTGTATAATACTGATTGTTGCGAAAATCATGATGCTTTATATAACCGCCGTTTGTTCTGATATTTTCACCCCTTGATATAATTCTTCCGTCAAAACACAGATCGACCGCAACTATATCCTCTGCGGTTATTGGCGATTTGTCGGTGATCTCAACGCTTATATCCTTATATTCATTTACATTCGCTCTCGCCGTTTTGGGATTTGTTTCTATATACGGCAGTACCTCACTGTCAATTACAAGATCGAGCCAACATCTTTCGGGTCCGTTTTCGGTGTCAACATCTATCCACATAACTCCGTTTGAGGTGGGATGTTCCGAAACTTTTGCGCTGCCGTCGCCGTTCACAGTCAAAGTCCCAGTTGTGTAATAATCAATTTCACTGTTCGGGTATATCGGATATACCCCCGACGCGAGATTTTCGGTTACAAGCTCGAACGTATCTTTGCCTGTACGTTTGCTTCCCAAAACTATGGGATAGTCAAACAGTTCTATAGTGTAGGTCTTTGTATATAGAAGCGGGACCGAGCCGCGCGTGTGAAGCTCATAAACAAATTCGCTTCCCTCTTCATAAGTTGACAGATCCGCATTAATATCCACGATATACATAACTTCGGCAACATCATATTTTTTGTAATACCATTCGGATGATCTTCCGATCTCCACACCGTCAGGATCCTTAAGCGTAATATACAAATCATCGGGATCATTGATCTCCTGATTGAATTCGACAGACAACTCAAGTCTTTTTGACACCGGCGTAAGGAACAGGCGTTCGGAATGAATGTATGAAACGAAATAGGCATTTTCAATTAAAATGTGTCTGTCGGGTAAAATTTGCATTGAACCGTCATTATAATTAAATACGGTACTGAGCATATATACACTCTCATCCGGCAAATTCGGCATATCAAAATTAAACATTGTTGCCATATTATACGGTCGGTATTCATCCGGAGCGGTCACGGAATTAATTATCTCAATTCCGCTTTCGGATGTGATCTTGATGTTTGCACTGACGATATACTTATCATCAGGATGATTGAACAAATAAGAGACTCTCATTTTATCGCAAAATGCGGACCAATGCATAGTGCTGACATTGTAATCATAATAATTAAACATTACGGGACCGATTTCATAATTTTCGTAATAAACATATAAATTATATTCGCCCGACCCCGGCAAACCGCTTCCGGCGCAAATTATGTCAATTCCGACAGCGCAGCTTTTAAATCCGCTTTCCGTCTCAATATCGGAAAACTTGATTTCAAACTCCGGTAAAGTCTCGCAAGCTATCTCACTTCCGTCCGTGCGGCTGACAACCTTGACAATCGGCTCGCCCGCAAGCTCGTCGGCAGGAATGGGAGTCTCAAAATCAAAATATGTGTTGTAGCTTCCGCTGTCCGCTCTCCAGCCTACCTCAGCGGGCGCGCTTTGAATTACCGCAACCTTGTTATAGTCTTTTGCTATAACATACGATCCGGAAATACATATCAATACAAACACAATGGAAATAAGCCGAACCAAAATCATAAGTTTGTTTTTCATAATAATCCCTCTTCCTAAAATATAGATTAAAAAATGTTGTAAACATTATATCAAAAAATAATATATTTGTCAATATTTATAGAAAAAATAGTTAAAATCGGAATGTCTGCTCTCGGCTGAATTGCTCTCAGCTGAGTTCAGGAATTAAAAAATCCCCCTTGACAAAAGGGGGATCGGATGCTATAATAAATTTAACAAACGGCACCGCATATGCGGCATAGCCTAAAGATTTAAGTTAAAATATAACCGTCTCAGGCTGAATTTTTCGAGACGGTTATATTACTGTCTTTGCGAAGATTGCAAAGAAAATATGTATAAAAAATATTATAAATAATATTCTAAACGCATATCTCATCAGCAACGCCTCCTCTGTTTTCACATAAGCATTCACCTATGTGGGAGGCTGTACCGCTCTACTTTACCGTTTTTTTATTATTAAGCATCTTATTACATTATATCATAATTTTCACGCAATTTCAAATTAAGAAAATGTTACAGCCGACACGCGTAGTCTCTCATTTTCCTAATCACTATTTTAGTTATATGGCAGCAGTGTTTCAGCCGACCAGAGGTAGAATTTAACGTCACTGTATTCCGCGTCAAACTTAAGTCCCGCCTGCTCCGCCGACCGTGTGGTGCCGTATGGCACCGTCATTGTCTCAATCTCGGCAGGTCCGCCGTTCTGACAGCCTACCGCAACGAACACCGCTCCGCCCGTGTCGCCGTCATTGACAACTGTCGCGCTTATCGCGGTCCCGTTTACTGTCGGCTCCGCCGAATAGTGTGCGCTGCCGCCGGACGCTGCCGTACCTGCGAAAGCAAAGGTTGCCTCATCCGTGTAAGAATTTCCGTTCTTTGTTCCGACGACCTTAAAGCTGTCGCTTCCGTTGATAGTCAGATCGTCAAACTTCCATACAACGCCGCTTACCGACGACGGAGCTGTCATGGTCTGCTTAAGCTCACCGTTTTGGTAGAGCGACAGGCTTTCACAATTTGAGTATACCTTAATTCCGATATTGCTGTTGTCCCTTGTTGTGTATCTGCGGGATGTTATATATACCGTCGGCTCCTCGCTCATATACGCCTTGTACAGATAAAACGCGTCTTTCCTGGTCTGGCGGTCGCGCGTGACAAGTCCCTTGTCATTCAGGTAGGGCATACCGCCCTCGTTTCTGGACGCCACCGCAAAGTCGAACAGTGACCAAACCGAGGTGAACCCGATCGACGGACGCTCATGGATCTGGTCAAGGTAGCTCTCGTGATAAAGGTTCTGGTACTCCTCATCATGGCGTTCGCCGCCTGTGCCTGTTACGGTCGTAAGCATCGGCGCTGTACTGTGAGACGACGGGTTGGCTCCCGCTCCGTACTCGGTAACGCAGAGATTTGGATAATACTTCTTATAATCATCGAGCGCGGCGCCGAATTCCGAGAAGCTTCCGCCATACCAGCCCTTGTAAATATTCATGCCTATCCAGTCAAGATAGCTCCATTCCGCAAGCTTGGAATGGTTGTAATCAAGAGTCTGCTCGTGCATTACCATACCTATCAAATGCTGCTGCGTCAGGCTCTTTGAAAAGTCATACAGTTCGCGCGTCCACGCGGCTGCCTTTGAATAGCTGTACGCGCCCTGCGCATCGCTTATGCCCTTAAGGTGATTGCCGTTAAGCTCGTTTGACATACCGAAAAACACGATTGAAGGGTGGTTGTAGAAATTCACGATCATCTCCTGCATATTCTGCTTAATATGCTCAAAATACGCGCTGCCGGCGTTCTCGCCGCAGTGGTTTATCCACGGTATCTCAGTCTGAACAATAATTCCCAGCTCGTCGCACTTGCTGTAGGCGTAGTCGTTGTGGGGATAGTGAGCGAGTCTGAGCATATTTGCTCCCGACTCCTTCACGATAGCAAAGTCGCTGTCTATTAGCTCGCGGGTCGCGGCGGAGCCTGCGTTCTCGTAATCCTGATGCATGGCAAAGCCGCGGAGAGGATAGCTCTTTCCGTTGAGCATAAAGCCCTGCTCGGCGTCAAACGAGAAATATCTAAATCCAACTTTTGCGCTGATATTGTCGGACGTTATGCCTCCGCCGGACAGACTCAGCTCAACCGTATACAGATACGGATTATTTTCGCCGTCCCAAAGCGTAGGGGACGGAATTGTAACGTTTTTGGTATAAACTGTGCTGCCACTTACCGACAGCTCGTCGTTTCCGTTTGCCACGCTGTTGCCGCTCATATCCTTTACATTATATGACACCGTGACATTCTGACCGCCTTGAACGGACGATATAACGCCCGCCTCGATCTTAAGATCAGCGCCCGACTCCGAAACGTTGCTCTGAGTGAGGTGCATTCTGTCCTGTCCGAACCGGACCGGGTCAAAATACAACGGACCGCACTCTATAAGATACGCCATGTCGTAAAGACCGTTATTAAAGTTAAAATCGGCGGAAATCGGAATAAGGTCCCAGTCAAGACTGTTGTCGCACACCACCGAAACGCTGTTTGCCCCCGCGGTCACATAATCGGAAATATCATACACAAAAGGCGTGTAGCCGCCGTAATGAGTGTCAAACGTGTGGCTGTTCACCGTTACGGTCGCCTTCTGACCCGCCTTGTTAAAGCGCAGGAATACCTTGTTTGCCGCCTGCTGCTCCGAAAGCTCTATCGTTCTTGAATATGTGGCGGAGCCGCGGAACATTGAATCGCTCTTGCCGTCCGCGGCGTTGCAGGTATGCGGCAGCGTCACCTGAGATACTGCACCGTCTTTTGTGAAGTTCCAGTCGGAAAGCTCGGTTATCACCGTCTCTGCGGACACATCCCTGCTCACGCAGCTGAAAAGCGATACCGAAACAACCGCAACCACTAATGCAATAAGTACTTTTTTCATTTCTCTACCTCCTGAGCGTAAACCTCCGTTTATCGTCCGGCGGTTTTTGAAGCCTTGCTTGTGCCAGCGTACTTGCCGCACTTGTCGCCCCAGACTGCCAATACCTCGTTATCCGATGAGATCACGCGGATGACCTCGCACATATTGGAGCAGCCGCCGCACTCGAAGCTGGTCGGCTTAAACTCAAGCTCAAGCTGACCAAACCCCTTGAACGCCGGTTTTTTAATATTATTATCCTCAATATATTCCTTGGCGAGGATAGCGCTGCCGATAGCGCCCATAACGTTATAATACTTCGGGATTATTACCTTTTCGCCGACCTCGTCCTCAAATGCCTTGCGAATTCCCACGTTTGCAGCGACTCCGCCCTGGAAAATGAACGGCGGCTTTAAGGTCTTGGCTCTGCCTAAGTTATTTATGTAGTTGCGCACAAGCGCGGTACACAGTCCCTTGATGATCTCCGCCTTGGAAAAACCGTACTGCTGCTTTGCAATCATATCAGACTCGGCAAAAACAGTGCAGCGACCGGCAATTCGGACGTCCTTCTCGGCAGTCAGTGCCAGATCGCCGAACTCCTCGATAGGAACGCCGAGACGCTCCGCCTGATGGTCGAGAAACGAGCCGGTTCCGGCAGCGCAGACGGTGTTCATTGCAAAGTCGGTAACCATTCCGTCCTGAAGGATTATTATCTTCGAATCCTGACCACCGATCTCAAATATGGTTCGTGCATCCGGATGATAGTGAAGAGTGGCGGTCGCATGAGCTGTGATCTCGTTCTTGATAACGTCCGCTCCGACCAGAACTCCGGCAAGCTCTCTGCCGCTTCCGGTGGTGCCGATGCCGAGAATATCCTCATCCTCGCAGCCGATAGCGTCCTTAAGCATGGTCATGCCCTTCTTCACGCTTTCAAGAGGCTGTCCGTTCGCTCTGATATACTGATTGAAACAAACATTATACCGGTCGTCCATAGCGATTACATTGGTGCTGACCGAACCTATGTCTATACCTAAATAATATTTCATAAAATTCTCCTATTTCGTAAGCTGTTTCGCGGGTGTGTGAGGCGCGGGGGCAAGATTGTCCTTGACCTCCTGAGCCTTTGAGCCGACCTTTCGAGCCGCGGACTGAGCCTTTAAGCCGATAGCGTCACCGATAGTGCTTCTCTGCTTCGCAAAATGCTTGCTCTTTATCAGATCCGTAAACGCCTCAAGCCGAGTCTTTACGTGAGCCTCGCCCATCTGCTCGTCAAGGGATAAGGACATGATCGGCATATTAAGCTCCTTGGAGATAGCCGGAAATTTGCCCAGATTGACCAGTTCCGGCAGGCAGGCGAACGGCATAAGGTGGACCACACCGTCAAAGCCGCGCTTGGCAAAATCATATACCCAGCCCATGTTTTCCTTATCGTGACCGCCGCAGTTAAGCGGCGCCACTTTGTCTGACATTCTGAATACTCTGTGTGATTTGGGGAAAGGAAGCCACTGCGGAACAATATTATGTTCTACCCAATCGGATATGTACTGCACATTCTCGACCTCAACGCCGAGATTGTTGAGTATCTCCTCAACATTTTTGTTTACCGTAGGCTCCATTATAACATAGATCTCACCCACTATACCGACTCTGATACGCTGCGACTCTTCAACTTTGCGGCAGGGGACTGCATCAAATATCTCAAGCGCCTTTTTATATGTACGGTTGACCTCGCGGGTGGTTTCGCATTTTTCGAACATTTTAACTATGTCCTTCCACGCATTTGAGAAATCTCCCTGATTTATCTCATACGCACGCATGATCTTCATGCGTTTTTCAAGCTTATCCATTTTTTTGATCAGGTTATAGCAAAACTTCGCCAGACCCAAAAGCTTATAATTCGGAGTGCCGTTCTTAACGATCTTGACCTTTTCGTAAAAAGCATGAAAGTCCTGAAACAGGCTGTCAAACACCACCACGCGGGTGTTATAGCCGAGTTCTTGCAGCACCTTCTGATGAACATCGGGGTACATACCGGCTCTGCACGGTCCCGCGCCGCCGGATGACACGATAAGCTCCGCGCCTTTTTGGGCGCACTCAATATAGGTGCCCATCATGACCTTAAAGGGGAAACATATGAACTCAGGACTGTATTTTACCCCCAGCTCCATAGTTTTCTGCGAAGGCGGGTCGGGCATTATGACCTCGTGACCTAACTTTTCAAGCAGTTTTTTGTATCCTGTGACGCACCCCATATGGGGAAACGATGCTTTCATTTAAAAAATCACCTCTCGTTAACCTTGCGGATCTTTCTTTTTATCATATCTGTAAACGCTTCTATTCGGGTCTGCAAGTGGCTTTCGCCGGTATGCTCATCTATCCTGAGCGTCATGAACGGAACGCCGGAGTCGGCATAGTCATGCTCTATCTCCTTGCCAACAATCGAGTCGGGACCACAGCCAAAGGCTGTTATATGTATGAGTCCCTGAACGTTCATATCCTTTATCATCACGGTTGCCGCCTGATACAGCTTGTCGGGAAATGTCCAAAATATTCTGCGGGTCTCCTCACTGCGGTGCCTGAGCAGGTCATTCGGGTCTATCATATCAAACGTGATGACATTAACGTCAAGCTCGCGCAGCTTTTTGATAATGTTCATGCTGATAAACGGGTCATACACGTTGTAAATATATCCCAGCAGTCCTATCGTTGTCTCAAACTTGGGAATATCAAAATCCTCAAACTTTTTGCCCTCAAACATTACCTCGGCAGCCTCATCAAGCGTAAGACCGCGTATGCAAAGGCTGCGGAATTTTTCAAAATCTTCAGCCGCGCCCTTAAGCGCCGCCTTAAAATCATGGTTGGAAACGCCGAGCTTTTTTGCAAGCGAAAGATAACACTTTATATCGGCTGTATCCTCACGGCAGCAGTCAATATCAATGGTAAGGAGCTTAGCGCCCGGAATTGTTTTCCAAACCAGTTCCGGCAGCCCAATGTATTTCGGGCAGAACCAATACCCCTTTTCTATATGCACAAAACGCGGGCAGAATATATAGTCCACGCCTTTCTCCATAAGGTTGATAACATGACCGTTATATATCTTTATCGGAAAACAAATTTCCGGAACAGTGACAGCAATGCCCTTTTGGACCAGATTTTTGGTCGAGGCATCCGACACAACGACCTCGCAGCCCAAACGCTCAAACAGGGACCTCCAGAGAGGATAGTAAAACTGAAAGAGCAGAGCGCGCGGTATTCCGATCTTCAAAAAATCACATCCTATTCATGATAATTATATTCTAACATACCGATATACTATTATATGCTTGTTCGCGGGTGTAAAAACCCACTTTTAAATTTTACTCTTTTTTTTACGTTTTGTCAATAGAGCGCCGCGGTTTTGCCTGACAAAATAATTGAACGTTCGACGCAAAATTTTATACATTCTTGCGGACTGTAAAAAAGCGGCAGGCTTTCGCCTGCCGCCTTAAGATCAATAGATCTTATTCATATGCAACAATTACATATTTCTCATTGCCGCTGTTAACTTTTACAAATATCTTATCTCCAACCTGAAGGTCGAACGACTCACCGACTCTGATCTCATCCTTCTTCTGGTCGTAGATATAAATTTCTGCATCCTGAGTGGGATATGCCCTTGACCACTTCATGTCAGTGGGATCGCAAGTCGCGATAATAAAGTAATCAAATGTATTTGTTATCTTAGCGTAAATCGCGCGGATATCTTCATTGGCAGTGATCGTATAACTCTTTGCGGCACCATCCTCATTCCACTCCAAGTGAGTCTGGTTCTTGCTGTCATATACTATATCATCGTCAATTCTGTTTTGATAGTTGAAGAGATATCTGAACGTGTTGAGGTAATCCTTTGCGGTTCTGTTATACTGGATAACATCGCCACGATGCAGATTGATGATATTGTCATCCTCAACTCTCTCGCTTCTGTCGCCGGTAATAGGATCGGTCTGAGTATACTCATTGCCGTCAACCTTAACAGTTATCTTCTCGCCGCCGGACCAACCAACGATCTCCATAACGGACTGCATATTCTCCTCATCCCATGCTTCTACAACTTCGTCAACCAACATAATACCGGCTGTGTCCGAAAGGCTGCTGGGATTAACGTCTTTAACTACCAGAGCATTTGCTACACCGTTAAATACATCATAAATCTCAACATTGTAAGAGTCTTCTGTCAAATCCTCACGTGTCAGCAATGCGTAATCTTCATCACGGTTACGATGCTCGTAAGGAACGCTGAATATAACCGTATCATCGGTAATTGCGCAATACTGCATCAGGTTGTTTGCATACGGCAATGTACCGCTGTAATACTTACCGAACAGGTCAGAATCGGGCAGCTGGCTTGTATAGTCGGGAGCCTTGTAAATAGTTCTGATCTCGTCATTGTTATTAAGCTCATATGTTACGAGCTGCGGTGACGCAAAAGCCTGAGTCATTAAATTCTGAATTTCCTTATCACCAAGGCTTACACGCGAAGGCTCACTGCCTGAAACGTTTGTCAAAACTCTGCCGTTAACCGATCTCAGTTCTCTTATGTTACCGTTCATATCAAGTATTTTAGTATAGAAGCAATCATCATAGCTTGCCTGAGAGAATGCAAACTTAATAAGGTAACCGTAGTTGCCCGCACCGTTTCCGGCTACGTTTGTACCGGCAATTCTGCCGTTGTACGTCAGCTGGAAGTCGCTCTCAAATCCTGCGTTTATTGTCTTTTCAAGATACTGCGACTTTGTATACTCCTGACCGTTGATAACATACAGATCGTATTCGCCGGCAGGATATTTCTCAACATACTTTGAAGTAACAGTTCCGTTTTCGATTATATCTCTCGATACATACGCATTGATATACATACCGTCGTCACTTACGGTGTATGTGATAACATCGTTCTTCTGAAGGTCTTCGGGTTCGATCTTGGCGCCGTTCAGGACCATTCTGGTGTGGTACGCATCCTCAAAGTACAGAGCAGGCATTTTCTTTGTCATGTTGTTTTGGAAAATCACCTGATATGTTGACTTATTGTATCTTTCAAACAATCCGTCATACTGATCCTCGATAATAGCGTAGTCAGCCTTATTGGTGCTGTCATGGCAGATAACTTTCACGTGACCCTGCTTAAGAACGAGCGGGGTATCGCTCAGCTTCGAAGAAGTCTGAACACCGTTAAATGATACAGCGGCGTCTGTCAGATTAATAGTATGCTCTCTGCCGTTATCATCATTGTAGGTAAGTTCTGTGCTTGTAAGACTGGTTATGTTCTTTGAGTCAATATCATATACGGTGTTTCTTGAATTTCTGGGTTCGCAGTACGAAATATAATTTCTTCTGTAGCCCGATACATCCTCCATATAATAGAAGTTGACCTCATAACCGATGAGTTCCTCCAAATTCAGATTGTCGGCATACTGATATGTTACGGTGTTAAGAGGAACGTTTCTTGAATTGTTGATGTCAGCCTGAACATTTGCAATTACAACCTCGTTCTCAAGATCCACCTGTGTATTGCCGATATATGAATAGTATGTGCCTTCAATTACACCTCTTGCGCTGATCATCTTGTATGTCTCGGAAAGAAGTGTTTTTGAGCTTTCTATAACCTGGAGCTGACCGCCGTTTGATGTATACGTGATCGTTTCCATAAGATACGCCTGCATAGCGTTTCTTACCATTCTGGACATCTGCATAGCGCTCATCGAATTTGTGTAGCTTATGCTGAGACCGTTATAGATACCCTCTCTGAGAGCAAACGATGTGTATCCGTTGGGATAGCCGCCGTTTGTGGATTCGCAGGCATTCTTATAACCCAAAGCGCACATGATCATCTTTGACGCTTCGCTAACAATGATAGGATCGTTAGGTCTGAACATTGTGTCGCCGTCACCCACAAGAATGCCTATCTCTGTAAGATAGCAGATCGCGGGATAAGCGCTGTTTGTTGCATCGACATCACTGTAAGGAGTCTGACCGTATCTGGGATAGCCTTCTGTGTTAGCTTTGAGCATCTTTGCTACAACTGTGGCAAAGTCCGCTCTTGTTACCTGCTGTGTCTGCCAATAACCGTCCGGGAGCATCTCGAACAGACCGAGACCGTAATCAAATCTGTAGTC
Organism: uncultured Monoglobus sp.; assembly: GCA_947624495.1. Taxonomy (GTDB): domain Bacteria; phylum Bacillota; class Clostridia; order Monoglobales; family Monoglobaceae; genus Monoglobus. The sequence continues at coordinate 27,578 of CANQKP010000007.1, forward strand.
CGCCGCATACTCAACATCGTCATTGGGGAGCGACACAAGCTCCGTTGCAGCTGCCGAGCCGACTACGGCGTCGGCAGCTTCCTGATTTGTCGTCGTTGTTACAACCTCTCCTTCGGCAGCAGCTGTTGCGTCAGGAGTGCTTTCGGGTGCCGCAGTCTCAACCTGCTCTGTAGCGGCAGGAGCGGCTGTCGGATCTGTTTCGTCGGCAAACGCTATCATACTGAACATACTCAGGATCATAGTGAGAGCCAACAGCATTGATACTGCTTTTTTAAAATTACTCATTAACAGTTCCCTCCATATTTATTAATCCGTATATTATTTTTGCTGACTGAGCGCGGGTCGCGTTGCCCTTAGGATCAAGCAATCCGTCGCCTACGCCATTAATTATTTCTGCGCTATACATCTTCTCAACAGCTTCAACAGCGTAATCGCTAATACTTGACTGATCCGCGAAACTCTCATAAGGAATTGTTTCGGGTACAGCCATATTGAGAGCAGATGTTGTTCTGTACGCTATAACCATCATATCTTCACGGGTAATATTGTCGTCAATACCAAAGCTGCCGTCCTCATATCCGTTTACAACACCAAGAGCTACCGCCTTGCCGATCGGCTCCGTATACCACTCTCCGGCAGAAACATCTGTAAACGATGCTGCCGCGGCAGTCGTGTCGCCGCCGAATGCACGCATGAGCATTGTCGTATACTCCGCTCTTGTAACATTGTCATTGGGCGAGAACTTACCATCGCCGGTGCCGTTCACAATACCCATCGCAGACAGAGCATTGATCGCCTCAACCGCCCAGTCAACATCACCGAGGTCTGTGTAAACAGCAGTCGAAGGAGCTGCTGTCGCTGCGGGTGCCGCCGTTGCGTTGGGGTCTGCTGTCGCTTCGGGTCCCGGAGTAGCGTTTGTGGAGAGACTTCCGCCTCCACCACCGCCGCCGCCTCCACCGGGGCTTATCGGCTTAGTTGCGCCGGGCTGTACCGGCGGGGGATCGATCGACGTCGTACCGTCACCGTTTGAGATCTTAATGCTTTCAACGTTAACCCATGAATAACCATCGTTACGTGACTTGAGCTCGATCTTACCGATGTTATACGGAGGATCAAGGTCCTTGCTGAACTGTCCGAGCTTATATAACTCATTGCCGTCAAGCGATACTGAAACCATATTGTTGCGTATGTCTACAACAACCTTAAGGTCGACAAACTGAGCCGAACCCTTCTCATAATACCACAGCGAGTGCAGAGTCTTGTCTGTATCCGCCTGATCGGAGAAAAACGCATCGCCATAAGGCGTCTTAAACGAATATGTACTCGGATTGGTATATCCTGTTGACCAATTTGTTTCTGTTTTAACCTTTTTAAAATTAGCCTCTTCGCCTTCTAAAATAATCTTTTCGCCACAGTTCGGGCAGGTTGTAAGCTCAGCAACCGGTGTGCTTACGGCATCCTCATAATAGAGATTTCCACAGGATTCACACTGATACGTTGTGATAACATCCTTCATGAGAGGAAGCTGATACTTATCGGTCGAGATTTCCGATTCTATCAAGTCATGACCGTTTTCAGGCGACTGCAAAATGGTATTGTATGCTTCTTTGTCGTTGCCTGTCGCTTTAAGCTTCTTAAGTCTGTACGGTCTATTATCGTCTACGGGTCCGGGTGAAGTTGCAATAGTCCTTCCTATGCTGTAACCGTTGCCGATAACCGTGGTTCCAAACTTAAATGTCGGAGTCTCGACAGTTCCGTCATATCTGTTGCCCTGGAAATGTGTCGAATTGCCGTCAACATCCACAACATCCCTGTCTATATACTCAGTGCTTATAGGATCTGAGTACGGATCAAAGTAGATCGAGAACGCCGAATCCCAAAGTTTTGTCTTTCTGGAGTCTAAATCCTCATTTACGTTAGGATCCTGCGAGAAGTTGACCTGCCATGTGTTGTGTTCGGGTTCACCTGTCTTGGTGAGCGAATCCTTAGAGGATTCTTTCTGATTCGGGAAAATATTACCGTTCAGGGCGTCCGTCTGCTTCTGATACAGGAGCTTAAGTCTGACTTCATACGTCATCTTATCTGTCTGTGTAACAGGGAGACGCAGGTTAGTGTTTACGCCGTGTGAGTTGGTCTCATCCAGAAGCATCAGAACATATTTTCCGGTATCCGGATCAGGCTGCATTGAAACCTGACCGCCGAGAATATACATGAACTGCTTTTTGATGAACTCATCTCTCTCCGGATATGACATCTCGGAAAAGTTGAAGTTGTACATAACGCCGGACGGTGTTGATGCAATAACATCAGAAGGCGTTTTGCCGTTTGAGTTGGTTGCAACAACCAAGAAATAATACTGTATGTTATTTTCAAGTCCCGTTATAATCTGTTTGTTTGTATAAAGCGAAAGTCCAGTAAGCTTGTTTGCATACGCTGTATAATCCTGACCATGATCAACGGTATCGTAGTAGATCTCATAACCTTCATCCGTTGCGGGATTTCCGGTCCAGTTGAGTCTTATCTGATTTAAGTAAGGAACAACATCGTCGACCGTAGGCTTTGTCGGCATTATATTTGAACCTGCCGGCAGAGGCTCGGTTTTAAACTGCTGCTTTTCGCCCTCGGAATAAGTTGTGTTGCCCAGCTCGTCGGTAGTGGTTACTCTGTAATAATACGTCGTATCGGGTTGTAATGCACCGATAGATATATCATGATATGTGTGATATCCGTCCGGAGCGTTTGAATAGTCAAGCGCGACACTCTTGTCATACTTGCCGGGTTCTGTGCCGTATTCGATCACACAGGTAGCTCTGTAGTTTGTGTTCCATGAAAGCTGAACGGATGAATAACCGAGCTTGCTCTGAATTATCTTAAAGTTTTCAGCCTTTGCAGGGGACTGGTCTATATTAATAGGCTCATCGTCCGCCATGAAGTTTATATATTCTTCAAGATATGTGTATCCTGTTTCGGGATCAGTGTTGCTAGCCACATACTGTGTTGTACTCCAGCCTCTGTACTCCTTATACCAGTTGGGGATACCGTCGCCCATACCGTCCCAGGTAATCTCCTGGTTTGTGTAATTATGGTCGAAGTCAAACTCACTGAGAGTACCGTTTGCCTTTGCGATCTGGAATTCCTCATAATTTGAATAGCTGTCAAGATAAGGATACTTGTTCAGCATATAATTGATCATGAATGGTGCAACGGGCTTATAGCCTTCTTCGTCTGCGTGTCTAGCGTCTCTGTCATATACCCACTGAGCAGGAATGAGATCGGCAACCGTTCTCTTAACCTCTATGTACTTAGGCTCAACGCTCATTATTTCATATTTTGTCTGATCAATCGAGTCATAATCGGTGGTTGTGGTAAATCTACCCGATACCGGATCATGAACCGTGTATACGAGTACTTTACCGGGTGAACCGCAGTACTCGCCCCACCAATCGCCGATCTCAAAGTCGGTCGTGTAGCTTTCAACATACTTTGATGTAGCGGTGGGATTAGTGTTTCTGTTAACATCTGTATAGCTGTCCCAGTTGATAGGCTTGTTGTTTGTGCCTGAACCCGAACCAACAACAGCCGGACCACCGCCCTGGAGAATTGTCCAGATACGACCCGTCTTATAGTTCTGCGGATCCGAATATGAAAATCCTGATACAGCATTATCATCCTTAACAACCGCACGGTGAGCCTCATAATCAACGGGAACCATTGTTCTGTTGCCGTTTTCGTCCACACCGGGTTCTTTTACTCTGCGTTCAAGAGCGTCAAAGAAAGGTGCAACCTGACTCTTTGTGAGACCCGTCTGTGTAACTTTTCCTGCCTTAAGCTCCGCCATTATCATCGTGTCGTACAAATCACGCGCAGGCTTTGTTACGCCCATGCCCTGACCCAAACCGTCTTCGTCAAGAGCATATTTAACAAGCGGATTATTAACTCCCGGCTCATTATTGTCTATATCAATAACATCGCCGCGGGGAGCGGGGAAAGGATAATCCATATATGTGATAGTACCAGCCGGATTCTGCTTATTATTGTTATCATAAGATCTGGGGTCGTTATCCCAATCCGAAAGAGTGATGTTGCTCAAATCGGCAACCTTGCCGAGGTTAGCCTCGCCAAAGTTCAATATACCGTTGGTCGGAACATTCTCAATACCGTTAGTAACAGCGATAAAGGAAGAATCGTTGTTCTCACCTGTGTAGTAATTGTCCTCAACGTAACCCATTACTCCGCCGGCATATGCACGTCCTCTTCCTATTCTTAAAGGCGTCTTGTTGGACTGTGTAGGACCGGTACGCATAAAGTTCTGATAAACATTGTATTTAGAGTTCTGACCCTGTGTCTCATAGTTGTAAACGTCAAAACCGTTACCGCAGTCATACAGCAGGTTGTTGTACGCGTCAACATATTCTGCATCAACCAGACGCGGTGAACGCTGCGTACTGTCGGTAACCATATTCTTGATAAACGAAACTCTTGCCGAACCTTCGTTAATAGCACCAACGTATGCGTGACCGCCCTTTTCATGGGTGGAGTTGATCGTAAGACCCTTGCCCATCAACATATTTGAAAATGTTACGTTCTGTCCTGCAACACGGAAGTCCATATCAATCGCCCAATGGAACGTGCAGTGGTCAACAACAAGGTTGTTGGTGCTGCCGATACTCATAGGGTCGGTCTGATTATAAATACCATCCTCGAGAACGTCACCAATTCTTATTCTAATATTTCTGATTATTACATCGTGTGTCGAGTTTATATCAAGACCGTAACCCTTAAGCGTAATACCCGGATACGGAGCAGTCTGACCCGCGATCGTAACGTTAGCGCCCTTAACACCCTTAAGTCTGAGGTTTGCGCCATACTGGGTCAAATCAATTACGCCGCCGACGTCAAAAACGATCGTTCTTGCACCTGACATCTCTTCAACACCGTACTGGAGCGATCCGGGACCGCTTGCGTTAAGGTTTGTTACATGGTAAACCTGACCGCCTCTGCCGCCCTTTGAATACTGACCGTATCCTTCAGCCGAAGGAAACGCTCTGATACCATCGTCCGCAAGAATTGTCAAATTAAACTCACGTGAAACCGACTCGCCGCCGACCATAGCCGTAAGCTTAAGTGTAACATAAGCATCGTAGCCGTTTTCCGGTCTTGTGACCATCGGGTAAATCCACCCTGATTTTCGGGAGGAAGATCCTCTTCATT
>CANQKP010000008.1 GCA_947624495.1 uncultured Monoglobus sp.
GTGGAACGAATTAGAGGACTCCGTCCCCTAAAACCCCTGAAAAGCGGGGTTTGGGGCTGCAAGCCCCAATCGGCTTCTCCGAAGGAAAAGGCGACGGCGCTCCGGTCACAGCCGCCCCTACGGTTTGAACATCAGGGCGTCCGTTGGAAAAATAATAGGCTCCCCTTCATTTATGAGGGGGAGCTGTCACCGAAGGTGACTGAGGGGGTGCAAAGACTAAGCATTATCCCTTCCAACGCTATCGCAGTCTCCCTAAAACGCTTTATCAAAATCGCAGGCGATTTTGAAATGCCGCTATGGCGCTTTCGGTTAGCGCGAGTATGGATCCCTTCTCTGCAAAAGCGAAACTCAACCATGATTGAGGGCGTCGAAACAAAATCAACTAAACCAACCGCGGCGCGTACGGTTTTGCAGTTTTTAACTGCTTCATGGCTCGCGCTGACCGAAATCGCCATTGCGGCAGTATTCACCGCGCCAAAACGGCGCGGTATTTTATTGCTCAAAAAAGCGCTGCTCCCCTCAAGGGAGCTTTTTCTTTTTCCAACAGCCGCGGGGATATGGTTACATTTGCGGATTGCGACGAACGCGTAGTTCCTAGTCCCTAATCACTAGTTACTACGTTGGCATCCCTTGGCACTATTTGTGTATTACAATTTAATCACAGGCAAGAATTGCACTGCCAAGTACATAAAAAGCGAAAGGAGATTTTTTATGCCAAATTTAACAACACCAATCCCGTCACGGCTCACCGGCGACACGGCAAGGGACATTAACTCAATCAAAAAATGGGGTACAGCTCTGATCGACGAGCTGACCTACATTTTTAACAACCTTGACGCGGGTAACGTGATCGAGGCGGCGAGCGTCAAAGCGGAAAACATCGACACAACAAATGCGAAGATAACCAACGCCCAGATCGGGAACCTGACCGCGGACAAGCTTCGGGCAGGAACCGTGGATACCGATCTTGTGGTAGTCAGAAACGAGGACGGCAATTTAACGATCAACGGCAGCTCGATCAAAATAAGCGATAACAACACCGCGCGGTTCATTGCGGAGTACGACAAGGACAGCGACCTTTTCAGATTTATACTGTGTAACCGCGACGGGCTGCCGACGGTCAGCATAAACAGCATGGGCAACGCGGTGTTCAGCGGAAAAATCGACAGCTCCGAAATATATTCGTCCACAATCGTGGGCACCGACAGTCTGTCATATGAGGTTGTGGACGGCGGAGTGTTTGCGATGATGGATTCGCAGGGGATAAAAATAATGCAGGACAAGGACGGCGAGCGGCACCAGAAGCTCGGTATGTCTGTGGGCGACGACGGCACGGCGTACATGGTCATGGGCGAGGGCGACGGCACCGACGAGCATACAATTAACGGAGTGCGGTATTCCCACGGCAGCTTTCTCATGAAGCGTGAAACCGGAGTCGCCACGATAGGCATAGTGGGCGGCAGCGGAATAGTGGGATTTAGCGAAAGCGGAGATTTGCTGCTGGGCGGCAGCAGGGTGCTTATAAACGGCAGGGATGTCCTTGCCGAGTTAGACAGTCTAAAGGGCTGATAAACTATATATATAAAGGAGAAAAATCATGACAAATGAAAGATACAGCGGAAAGATCAAATCCGAATTTTTTGGCAAAGTGCAGGAGTGCTTCAAGCTCTATAAGGAGCATAAGCAGCTGCTTGACAGAAGAATAATCGATAACAACAGGTGGTATAAGAGCAGGTACAACAGCGACCCGGACGCCGCGGTGCCGGAGCCTGCCACACCCTACCTCTTTAACGTAATAGCCAACAAGCACGCGGACGCAATGGACAATTATCCGGAGCCGAACATTTTGGAGCGGGACGAACGCGACAGCGGCGCTGCCGAAAAGCTGACCAAGATACTTCCTATGCAGCTTGACTTATGCGATTTCAAACGCACCTACAGCCGGGCATGGTGGTATAAGCTCAAAAACGGCGCGTCGTGCTACGGAGTGTTTTATAATCCGGAACTCGGCGGTGGCAGGAGCAGAGGAGACATTGATATAAAGCGCATCGACCTTTTGAACCTGTTCTGGGAGCCGGGCATTATAGATATCCAGGACAGCCGCTTCCTGTTCCTCACAGCGTTGATAGACGATGAAGTGCTTAAGGAGAGGTACCCGCATCTGGCGGACAAGTTCAGCGGCGGCAGCGCTATGGATATCCTGACCTACGACGATATGCAGAACACCGCTTCGCGCGATGTGCTGAAGGACAAGACTCTGGTGGTCGACTGTTATTACAAGCGCCGGGTCGGCGGCAGGCAGACGGTCGAACTGATAAAATTTGTTGACGGAATGATACTTGAAGCCTCCGAGGATATGGGCGACAGCGGTTTGTATGACCACGGTATGTATCCGTTTGTGATAGATGTGCTGTACCCCGATGAGGACAGCCCCGTAGGTTTCGGACTTGTTGATATAGTGAAAAATCCGCAGCTGTACATAGACAAACTCGACAGCCTCATCAGCAGAAATGCGCTGATTTCCGGAAAAACAAGATTTATGGTAAAGGACAACGGCGGCATCAACGAGTACGAGCTGTCAGACCTGAGCCGTGATATAATCCATGTTGCGGGTTCGGTCAGCGATGAGAATATAAGAGAGCTTCAGGCGAAGCCTATGCACAGCTTTATTGTTCAGCACCGACAGAACAAAATCCAGGAGCTTAAGGAAATTGCGGGAAATCGTGATTTTCAGCAGGGCGATACTCACGGCGGAGTTACGGCGTATTCGGCTATCGTGGCGCTCCAGCAGGCGGGTGAAAAGCTTGCCCGCGATATGCTGGTGACCGGCTATGACGCGTTCCGTGACGTGGTGTACCTGTGTATAGAGCTGATACGGCAGTTCTACACCAGTCCGCATTCCTACCGCATAACAGGTGAGAACGGCAAGAGCGAGTATATCCTGTTCTCCTGCGATGATTTGGGTACTGACTATCACAGGGCGGAGTTTGACATCTCGGTCAGCGCCGAGAAAAACAATCCGTACAGCAGGATAGCCCAGAACCAGACCCTGACCGAGCTTTGGCAGATGGGAGTGTTCGAGCCGTCAAGAGCCGACGCCGCGGTGCTGATGCTTGAGGCTATGCACCTTGACGGGAAGGAAAAGCTGATAGAGGGAATTAAGAGCATGAAAGAGGAGTATATCGCAGCGGGAGCGGCAGCACAGAGTGAAGAAAAAGCTCCGGCGCGGCAGCAGGCGGCTGCCGCGGGGAACTTAGGCTCTCAAAAGGCGGTCCGAAAAGCGACGGAAGTATCGTAAATTTTGAAATAATCGCCGCTTATCATTAAAGAAGTACCTTGCCGACCGTGCGCCAGTTCTCATCGATAAAAATCGGAGAATAGTTCTTGTTGAATGATACAAGGCACGGTCTGCCGTCGATCAGGTCAAGCTTTTTGCAGTACGCATCATTTCCGTGTACAAAAATGCCTACATCGCCGAACTCCACGCTTGGCTGGTATTTTATGCATACGATCTCACCGTCGCATATGTCCGGCTCCATACTGTCGCCGGAAATACGAATTCCCGCATCCGCCTCAGCAGGGGCAGGAATAAGCATAGTTTCGGCAACATCATCGTTAATGTAGTTGCCGAGACCCGCCGCGGCAGGCTGGAGATACACGGGCAGCTCGCGCTGACCGAAGTTGTGCAGGACCACTTTGGCACTTAAATATTTTCCGTGTTCATACTCAAGACAATTCAGCACAGCTTCAAATCTGTCAGAGTCCGAATACACCTCGCGCAGCATCTCGATGGCGCGGGCGAGTTCGGCGGATTGTGAATTGTTGTAATCGGCATTCGGGGAACAAAAATAATTATAGATAGAGCTGTCAACGCCGTATATACGGCAAAGCTCCAAAAAAGTACGTATATCAGGCTCGGATTTGCCGGTTTCCCAAGCGCTGAATCGGGACTGTTTAATATTAAGGCTTTGGTACACATCTTTTTGAGACAAACCTTTGCTGAGTCTCGCTTGTTTGAGCTTGTCACTTATGAACTTGCTCGCCATAATATAACACCTCCGTATATAATATAACATATTTCTTGAAATAAATCAAGAAAAATAATGCATAATTTGATTTATTATGAAAAATTATGTTATTTTTGGGGAAGAATAACATAATTTCTGGAATATTAACAAAAATTATGGTAAAATAATTATTGACAAACAAATATTTTGTTATATAATGTAAATATCTGTCGATTGAGATATGGTATACGGAGGAATATTAACCCAGATTTAATTGAAAAGGAAGTGAAAAAATGGAACATCCGGATATACAATATCTTCAAAAATACGGCTATACACGGTCAGAGCTGCGAAGAGACAAGCCGATCGGCAATTGTCTGTTCTGCGGAAGTGACATTGTCCGCTCCGGCGGTGGGTACGTCAAGAGTTTTGACGGGCTGTTCTGTGACATGGATTGCTGTCACAGCTATTATGAGATCGACACGCGCGATGACGCGTAAATATTTTTTGCAAAGGAGTGTACATTATGAAATTCGAAAACGCCGCCCAGGTCAAGAAGTGGCTCAGACTTCTGCCTGTGGCAAAAAAAGAAATGAAAGCTAAAATTGATTTTTATAACGAGCTGATAAGCGACTTTACAAGAGTCGAAATATCGGACAAGGAATTCAGCCGCCGCACCGGAATTACATACTCAAACGCGGCGGCAAACGTGGACTATTATCGCGGTCAGATAATAAAGTGCCGTGAGAAATACGAGACGCTGATCAAAGATTGGGAGCGCATTTCTCAGATCCTCGACAGCGACGAGATAACGGTCGTGACCGAAAAGTTTCTGAAAGGCACAAGCTGGACGGCTATGGAATTTGTTGTTTTTTACAGCAGACGTCAGTGCTTCCGTATTCTTGACAGAGCGGCGGAAAAGCTTGTGGGACAGGTTGTCAGCGGTGACGGCAATGCCGGATGATAAGAAAGCGGAAGAGAGGCTCCGTGAGACCGTGGAACAGAAAAAAACCGAAAGCAGGTCGGGCAACGCGCTTGACAAGCTGTGCGAGCTGGTGAACTGCGGCGATAAGAGGATAGAGCTGTCCTCCGCCAAGGAGGTTCTGAGCCTGCTTGGTCTTCCGGAGTATTTGGACAGTCATAACGAGCCGGCAAAGCTTGAGGTTGAAATTAAAATCGTGTAAGGAGCGGTAATATGGACATAAAGTTAAGGCTTGAGATAACCGAGACACAGCTTAAGTTCATCACGGCGGACGCCGACGAGGTTCTGTTCGGAGGCGCGGCGGGAGGAGGCAAGTCGTACGGTCAGCTGGTGGACGCGCTGCTGTTCGCGTTGAAATACCCGTGCAGCCATCAGCTTGTGCTGCGCCGCACGTTTCCGGAACTTGAACATTCGCTTATAATGAATTCGCTTCAAATCTATCCCGCATCCGTATGCAGCTATCATGTCAGCTCCCGAAAATGGAATTTCAGGAACGGCTCGGTCATAGAGTTCGGGTACTGTCAGGCGGAGAGCGATGTGCTGCGGTATCAGGGCGCGGAGTATGACGTGGTGAGATTTGACGAGCTGACCCACTTCACCGAGAGCCAGTACACTTATCTGCTTTCCCGTGTCCGCGGCACCAACGGCTATCCCAAGCAGATCAAGTCCAGCACAAATCCGGGCGGCGTGGGTCACACATGGGTCAAGAGCAGATTTATCGACGGCGCGGTCCCGAACGAGGCGCAAACCACAGATTTTGGCACAAAACGGCTGTTTATCCCCTCGTTTGTGCAGGATAACAAATTCCTCATGAAATCCGACAACGCCTATATCAGCCGCCTGAAGCAGCTCCCGGAGAACGAGCGGCGGGCGCTGCTTTACGGCGAGTGGGAGATATTCGACGGTCAGGTGTTCACCGAGTGGCGCAACAACCCGTCGGGATATAAAACGCGCAGGTTCAGCCACGTTATCGAGCCTTTTAAAATACCCAAGGAATGGCGCAGGTTCAGGGCTTTTGACTTTGGCTACTCAAAGCCTTTTGCGGTTTCGTGGTACGCGGTGGATTATGACGGCAGAGTATACAACTACCGCGAGCTGTACGGCTGCACTGGAAAGCCGGACGTCGGCGTCAAATGGACAGCGCAAAAAATAGCCGACAAAATCATTGAGCTTGAGGCGGAGGAGCGTGAGGCGGGCTGCAAAATAACGGGCGTCGCCGATCCGGCTATATGGAACGCCACCGGCGGCAGCGACGGCAGCATTGCCGACATGATGGAAAAGCGCGGGGTCTACTTCGAAAAGGGAAATAACGACCGCCTCGCGGGTAAGATGCAGGTCCACTACCGACTTAGTTTTGACGAGGAAGGGCTGCCGATGATATATTTTTTTGACAAAAAGTGTCCGGGCATGATCAGGACGCTGCCGGAGCTTAAATATGACAGTACTAACCCGGAAGATGTTGACACGCGGCAGGAGGACCACCTCTATGACGCGCTCAAGTATTTTTTGATGACAAGCCCGATAGCTCCGAGAGAGCGTATGCCGGAGCCTGAAACCGAAGACTGGTCGCCGCTCAGCTCTGAGCCGGAAAAAAGATTTATAGTATAAATTTTGAAAAAACCCTTGTTTTTCTTTTCACAAAATGTTATTATATATAAAAACAATGCGGCGCGTTCCCGCGCCGGGAGGAGAGCTGAATTGAGATCCCTTGGAATTGATTTTGGAGACAGCCGGACCGGCTTTGCGGTGTCGGATGAATTGGGCTTCGGCGCCGCCGCGCTCGATAATTTCAAGACCGGCAGCATAATAAAGCTTGCCCGGCACGCCGCGGAGCTTGCAAAGGAGTACGGCGTGTCCGAAATTATTATGGGTTACCCCAGGAACATGGACGGGACTCCCGGAATTCGTGCCGAGCGTACGGAGCAGCTTGCGGAAAAATTGAGGGAAACAACCGGGCTTCCGGTCATATTATGGGATGAGCGGCTGACCACAGTGTCCGCCCACAGACTCATGAACACGACCAACGTGCGCGGGAAAAAGCGAAAGGAAGCGGTGGACAGCATATCCGCGGCAATTATTCTTGAGTCGTATCTTGAAAGCAAAAAATGGCAGTGAGCCGAAAGGAGATTATTATGAGTAAGGAAGAAATGGACGTCAATAACATAGATGAAAACCCGAATGTGCTTGAGCTTATTGATGAGGACGGAAACACTGTTCCGTTTGAGCATCTTGACACGGTCAGGATAGGCGGAGATGATTATATCGTCTGCATCCCATACGATGATGACGAGGAAGAAGTCACCGAAATTGCGCTGTTTAAAATCGATAAGGACGAAAACAGCGAGGACTGCCTGTCTCAGGTGATCGACGAAAACCTTGCCGAGCGCATATATCAGGAGTTTAAGAAACGCAACGCCGATAAATTTGATTTTGAGGACTAACCTAATAAAACCGCTTTTCATAAAGCGGTTTTATTTTTTTATTCTATGCATATTATATATTATGCAATCAGTTTAAAGGAATGATAATATGGCAGACAGAAGGCGTAAACCGGACTCTTCGGCAACTGCATGGGAAAGACTGGCGGACGTTGTTGACATTTCAAAAAACGTAATGCTTGGAATGCCGCTTGTGACGCTGCTGGGCGACAGGGAACTGACGATTGAAAACTATGTTGGGATAATCGAATACGGAGACGAGGTCATCCGCATCAAGTGCAAGGCGGTAAACGTGAGCATAACCGGAAAAAATATGGAACTTAAGACAATGACCGAGGAATTTTTGTACATAACCGGGAGGTTCAAATGCTTTTCATACGAATACTGAACTACCTTCGGGGCTACTTGCTGATAACGGTGGGCGGCAGGTTCCCGGAAAGGTTCATGAACATCTGCGTTCACCGCGGCATAAGAGTATGGGACGTAAGCTCCAAAGGCGGAACATTTAAATGCAAAATGGCAGCGGAGGACTTTTTCCGGATAAGGGACATTGCACGGATAACCGGTGCCCGTGTCAGGATAAAGCGAAGGCTGGGTCTTATGTTTCTGCTGCGCAGGTACCGCCGCAGGTGGCCGGCAGTCATCGGACTTATATTGTTTGCGGCGATCCTGTACATAACCGCGACCCGAATAATGAGCATAGATATAACAGGAAACGAGCGCGTGCCTGACGATGAGATAAGGAGACTGCTCGCAGGCTGCGGAGTCAGCGTCGGCAGGAGCACCGCCGACATAGACCCGGACACGGTGAGAAACGAGCTTATCATGAACAGCGACGATCTGGCGTGGGTAGGCGTGAATGTCCGAGGCTCGCGGGTGTATATTGAGGTGGTGGAACGCCTGGACAGCGAGAGCGTGCCTCATATTACAGAGGAGGAGTGCAACCTTGTGGCTTCCAAGGACGGCGTGATAAGCCGCCTTGAGGTCAAGCAGGGGCAGACCATGGTCAAAAAGGGCGACGGGGTCCGAAAGGGTGATGTTCTGGTCAGCGGAGTTATGGACAGCGTTTACGGCGGGTTTCGGCTTGTACATTCCTACGGCGAGGTGTACGCCCTAACGGAGTACTCCGCCAAAAAGGAATATCCGCTTACCTATACCGAAAGAGTCTATACGGGCAGCGAAAAAACTCTGTACGGCGTAAAGCTGTTCGGGCGCGAGTTCGATCTCTACACAAAAGCCATGGACCCCGGCGAAGGCTACGAGGAGGAGCGGAATGAAAACAGCGTCACTGTGCCGTGGATCAACTCGGAGTTTGGCGGAGTTGCGAAGCGCTTCAGGGAGTATACCGATACCCAAACGCACCGCACTGTTCAGGAGGCGCTGGAGACCGGTATCGCGGAGCTTACGGAGCAGGTGGAGCAGAGCGTGCCGGATGATGCGGAAATAATTTCAAAGGAGAATGATCATAATATATTGTCGGGCGATACGGTCGAGGTCAAAGTCACATATATCTGCTCCGAAAATATTGCGGAAGAAGAGGAAATTGACAAAAGCCTGATTGACAAAAACGAAAATTTGGATTATGATATAGAGGAAGATACTAATGAATAAAGTTACAGAGGTTTTTTAATGGAAAGATATATAGAAGTCGAAAAAATGGAGTATGTGATAAACCTTTTCGGCAGCTTTGACGAGAACGTCAAGATAATTGAAAAGGAGCTGGACGTCGCTGTGATCAACCGCGGCTCGGCGATCAAGATCGGGGGCGAGCCGGAAAAGGTCGATAAAGCGGTGAGCGCGGTGAACCAATTGCTGGCAATGGCGGCGCGGGGCGAAGCGATAGGCGAGCAGGAGGTTCGCTACGTCATGGGTCAGATCGACGACGGCAACGAGGAGGAGCTTAAGGAACTGGGCAAGGACGTTATATGCATAACCTCAAACGGCACACCCCTTAAGGCAAAGACGATAGGTCAGAAAAATTATGTTGAAAAAATAAAAAACAATCCTATAGTTTTCGGCATCGGACCCGCCGGAACCGGCAAGACCTATCTCGCGGTGGCAATGGCAGTCTCCGCTTTTAAAAACAAGGAAGTGAACCGTATTATACTGACCCGTCCGGCAATCGAGGCGGGCGAGAGTCTCGGATTTTTGCCGGGTGATATGCAGGAGAAGGTCGACCCGTACCTGAGACCGCTGTATGACGCGCTTGGCGAGATGCTTGGGTTTGAGACGTTCCACAAGGTGTTGGAGCGGGGTCAGATCGAGGTCGCGCCGCTTGCGTATATGCGCGGCAGGACCTTGGACGATGCGTTTATTATATTGGATGAGGCGCAGAACACCACGCGTGAGCAGATGAAGATGTTTTTGACCCGAATGGGTTTTGCGTCCAAAATTGTCGTCACGGGCGATGTGACGCAGGTGGACCTGCCGAGGGACAAGCAGTCGGGTCTGCGCGATGCCGAAATTGTTCTTAAGAATATTGAGGGCATAGAGTTCATGTATCTGTCAGAGCGTGACGTTGTGCGCCACCCTCTGGTGCAGAAGATAGTGAAAGCCTACGAGAAGAAAACCTTGGAGCGCGAGCGTGTTGCTCAGCAGCGCAGGGAGAAAAACAGGAAACAGGTATGAAGGTCGTAATTCTAAACAATCAGGATAAAATAACCGTGAGCCGCGGACTGAGAGAGCTTATCAAGTCTGCGGCTTCGGCTGCACTTAAATTTTTCTCCCTCCGTGATGATGTGGAGATAAGCGTTATGCTCACCGATAACGAGGAGATAAGAAACTTAAACCGCCTGCACCGAGGCATTGACCGGGCGACGGACGTGCTGTCATTCCCGATGTTCGAGTATGACGAAAAGGGAGATATTCACGAGGACTATGCCGAGATAAGCGAAATGGGCGAGATCGTGCTGGGCGACATAGTGATTTCTCTGGAGCGCGCGCAGGAGCAGGCGGAGGAGTACGGTCATTCATTTGAGAGGGAGGTCGGATTTCTCACCGTTCACTCAATGCTGCATCTGCTGGGTTATGACCACATGACTCCTGAGGACGAGGACGAGATGTTCGGATATCAGAAACAGATACTTGATCAAATGGGGCTTGAGCGATGAAAGAGGTAGTTAAGCTGCTTAAAAGCTTCGCATATGCGGGCAGAGGGATCATTGACTGCATATCACGCGAGCGCAATTTCAGAATACATATTGTCGCTGTGCTGACAGTGACAATTTTTGCTGTTCTTTACGGCGTTACAAAAACCGAGGGCGCAGTTTTGGCGCTCACAATGTCGCTTGTCGTTGCTCTTGAGGCGATGAATACGGCGGTGGAGTCGGCGGTGGATCTAACGTCGGACAGGCGGTCGGAGCGGGCGCGCCTCGCCAAGGACGCCGCTGCGGGCGCTGTGCTGATCGCCGCTGTCGGCTCAGTGGCTGTCGCGGTGTTGGTGTTCGGAGATACCGCCAGGCTGATGCCCGCTGTTTTGACGGTTTTAAGATATTGGTATCTTGCCGCCGCATATATCGTCATCATGGCGGTATTTGTGTTTGCGGCAGCATATGAAAAAAGGAGGAAATAATGAAATCAGGATTTATAGCGATAACGGGAAGACCCAATGCCGGCAAGTCAACACTGCTCAACAGGATCATAGGCGAAAAGGTTGCGATCGTGTCGCGCAAGCCACAGACAACCCGAACCAAAATAATGGGCGTGCATACCACCGATGAGTGCCAGCTTGTGCTGATCGACACGCCGGGAATTCACAAGCCGCATAATAAGCTGGGTGAGCGCATGGAGAGGTATATATACTCCGCCACGCGCGATATTGACGCGCTGATTTACGTGGTGGACGTGAACATTCCGGAGCGGGAGCTTGAGGCGGAGCGCGATGCGCTTAAGGGTCTTAAGACTTCCGGAGTTCCGGTTGTGCTGGCGGTCAACAAGATAGACACTATGCCAAGGCTCAACCTTTTGCCGGTGCTGGACAGGCTTCAGCACATATATGACTTCGCGGGCATCGTTCCGGTCTCGGCGCAGAAGGGTGAGAATGTGGATAAGCTGATTGAGGTCGTGTCGGGACTTATGGAGGAAGGACCCAAATTCTTCCCCGACGATGTTATAACCGACCAGCCGGAGCGGCAGATCGTGGCGGAATTCATCCGTGAAAAAGCGCTGAGGCTTCTTAATAAGGAAGTCCCCCACGGGATAGCGGTGGAGATCGAGAAGATGAAGCAAAGGGACAGCGAAACTTATGACATATCCGCGGTCATCTACTGTGAGAAGCAGAGCCACAAGGGAATAATAATCGGGAAAAACGGAGAAAAGCTTAAGGACATAGGTCGTCAGGCGCGGCAGGATATAGAGCGGTTTTTAGATGAAAAGGTGTATCTTGAGCTTTGGGTCAAGGTAAAGGAAAATTGGCGCAACCTTGAGAATTTTATCACCGAAATGGGTTTTCAAAAAAATTAATTTATCATATTATGAAAGGACATTTGGATTATGAAACGGTTTTTTTGTGTGATTTTGGTATTGTGCATGGTGCTTCCGTCGGTTTTTGTCAGCGCAGCGGACGGACTCAGTATCGTTGACGCCGCAGGCGGGCTTGAAACGATTGCCGTCAGATGGACGAACACATCCGCTGCCGGCGGATATAACGTGTACGTCAAAAAGTCGTCGGACGCAGCATATCCCGCCGCCCCGATCGACAGGCAGCTCATAAGATATTACGGCAGCTATTACCGTGCGGACGCCCTGGGACTCGCCGCGGGCGAATACGACGTCAAGGTCGAGACAGCGGACAAGAGCGAGTCGGCGGAAGAAAAGAACATAACCGTCAGCGCGCATAAGCGCGAGGGCTTTGCCTTTTCCAAGAACTCGCCGAACAAAAGCGCGTCCGGCGGATATAATGACGACGGCACAGTAAAAACCGGCGCACAAATTCTTTATATAACAAACGAGAACGTTAACACGGTCAAATTCAAGATCATGGAGGGAAGTAAGGAGAAGGAGTATACCGGCCTTAAAAACATCCTTCAGAGCTACCGCAAGGACTCAAGACCGCTTATTGTACGTTTTATCGGCATGATCGACGGCGAGAAGGTGGAGGGCTTGATTACCTCGGACGGCAAACCGGCGTTTCTGGAGTCAAAAGAATCAAAAAACATCACGTTTGAGGGCGTTGGTGACGACGCGACGCTTAAGTGGTTCGGCATAAACCTCAACGGGGATAAGAATGTCGAAATCAGAAATTTAGGACTTGTACTGTTTACGGACGATGGAATTTCCATAAACGGTTCAAACGAAAATATATGGGTCCACAACAACGATTTTTATTACGGCAAGACCGACCCGAAGGAGAGCGACAAGGTCAAAGGCGACGGCTCGCTTGATATCAAGGACGGCGCGAAGTACTGCACGCTTTCTTACAACCATTTTTGGGACAGCGGAAAATGCTCGCTCATCCAGCCCAACAGCAAAAGTAACACGGGCGACGGGACCGACTACCTGAGCTACCACCACAATTGGTTCGACCACTCCGACTCCCGCCACCCCAGAACCAGATACTCAAACGTGCATATGTACAACAACTATTTCGACGGCAACAGCGGTTATGGCATAGGCGTAACTTCGGGAGCTTCGGTGTTCGCGGAAAATAATGTTTTCCGCGGCGTCAAGTCGCCTATGCTTTCCTCAAAGCAGGGTCATGACGACGGAACCTTCAGCAGCGAGGCGGGCGGAATAATAAAAGCCTTTGGCAATCAATTAACCGGCTGCGGAGACGTGATATATTACAGTGACAAAACCGGCAGTGACTTTGACGCATACCTCGCAGGCACGAGGGACGAAAAGGTGCCCGAAACCGTTACCACGAAGCAAAACACTTTTGTTAAAAGCGGCACAACCTATACCTACAAAAACACCTACAGCAACTTTGACACAGCTGTTGATTTGGCGGCAAATCCCGACCCGGTCGGCTCGGTTGTTTCAGATGTTAAAAGCAAAGCCGGCAGAAGCGGCGGCGGTGATATTGTTTTCGATTTGAGCAGTTATACGCCCACCGACACCGATAATCCCGACACCAGCCACGATATAGTGCCGGAGCTTAAGAAAATGCTTGAGGACTATACCTCATCGTTGGTTAAGGACTATGTAGGCAGCGGGACCGAATATCCCGCAACAAGCGGCACGATCCCGACACCGTCTCCCAAGCCGTCCGCAACGCCTGTGCCGTCCGCAACGCCCGAACCCGCAGATCCCGACGGAGTGTTCTATTTCGCGGAGCCGGGTTTGAGCGGCAGGACCGTGACGGCATCGGTTTCTAACCTGAGCGATCAGGGCGGAGTTATGTTCGTGGCGGCGGCATACGAGAACGGAGTTCTTGCCGAGGCGCTGACCGATACAGCGCCGATAATGCAGGGCGATACCAACAACGCGCCGCATTATGACATAACAATGGAATTTTCAAAAGAGTACACTGATGTGCGGTTCTACCTTTGGTCAAAGGATACTTTAAAGCCTTACGAGGAGGTACGCACAGCAAAATAACGGGAAGTGAGTGTTTTGAAGCTTTACGGGCGGTATTTCGGAAAATACAAGGTCGGCTTTTTCGCGGCGGTTATATGCGTCGCGTTGGAAGCTCTCTGCGATCTTATGGGTCCGACCCTTACGTCGCATATCATCAACGAAGGAATAAGCCAAAACTCTGTTTCGGCTGTTCTGTACTGGGGCACGCGCATGATTTTGATTACCGCCCTCGGCGCGGTTTTCGCCGTCTCAAGGAATATCCTTGCGAGCAGAACGTCCCAGAGCTTCGGCGCGGATCTGAGATACGACCTGTTTAAAAAAATACTCGGACTCAAACAGGAAAGCTGCGACAAGCTGGAGAGCGGCTCGCTGATCATCCGCATGACCAACGACGTTACTCAGCTGACCCAGTTCGCCAACGGCACAATGCGCATATTTTTCAAGGCGCCGCTGACCTGCATAGGCAGCGTTGTGCTTGCTTCAATGCTCAATTTAAGACTCAGTATAATAATTTACATACTCGTTGCCGTTGTGGGCGTCCTGCTGTTTATCAGCATGAGGCTTTCGCATCCGGCTTTCCGCCGCCTGCAAAAATCCATGGACGCCCTCAACACAAATGTTGAGGAATATCTTATGGGAGTTCGCCTCGTCAAAGCCTTCGGCACATATGACGAGGAGATTGGCAGGTTCAACGCCAAAAACACCGATTTGTATAAAAAGGGCGTCCGCGCCCAGATCGTCATAACTCTCATATCGCCGCTGCTCACACTGGTTGTGGGCTTCGGCACGGGCGCGGCTCTCATATTCGGCAGCCGTCTGTTCAGTCTCGGACTCACTCAGCCCGGACAGATCTCGGCTTTTATTGTTTATATGACTCAAATCTTATCGTCTCTGCTTATGATAACAAATATTTTCAATACATTTGTCAGAACCAAAGCCTCGGTCGAGAGAGTGACCGAGGTTTTAAGCAGCGCCGATGATTTTAAAAATACCGGAGCCTCGCCGAAAATAAAAGGCGGTGTGGAGTTTAAAAACGTAACATTCTCGTATCCCGGCGGCAGCGGGCTGCCGTCGCTCAAAAACCTTTCGTTCAGGGTGGATGCGGGTCAGCGTCTGGCTATAATAGGTCCCACAGGCTCCGGAAAGTCAACGATAGCCTGGCTGCTGCTCAGGCTGTATGACGTAAGCGGCGGAGAGATCCTGCTTGACGGCACGGATATCCGAGAACTCGGCATCGACGCTTTAAGGCAAAGCGTCGCGCTTGTTCCACAGAAGGCGACTCTGTTTTCCGGCACGGTCAGAAGCAACGTCAACTGGGGCGACCCAAACGCCTCGGACGAGAAAACAAACGCCGCGCTTAAGGCGGCTGAGGCGGGATTTGTGTTTAATATGCCAAAGGGCGCCGACAGCGTTTTGGGCAGCGGCGGCGTCAACGTTTCGGGCGGACAGAAGCAGAGGATTTCGATTGCACGCGCGCTTATGAAAAACTCACCGATCTTGATTTTGGACGACGCCACAAGCGCCCTTGACCCGATAACCGAAAAGAAGGTCAAGCAGAATATTTCTTCTGGAGCCGACCGCACCGTGATACTGATAACCCAGCGCTGCTCCGCGGCAATGGACGCCGACATGATACTCGTGCTTGACGAGGGCGAGCGCGTGGGGCTGGGCGATCATGACACGCTTTTGAGAGAGTGTCCTATATACCGCGACATCTATATGTCCCAGACAGTGGAGGTGGTATAGCTATGGCAAACACAGTGCAGAACAAAAAAATGGAAATGCCGAGAATGGGCGGTCCCAAAGTCGGCGGAGTCGCGCGGTTTAGTAACAACGAGCGCGCGAAAAATCAAAAAGGCACGCTGCTGCGCCTGCTTAAGGTGTATATGAAGTTTAAAAAGCCGGTTATCGCGGCGGTGGTCCTGACGCTTGTTTCATCCGGAATATCGGTCCTCATCCCGTACTTTGTGGGAAAATCGTTTAACGCCTTTGTGCCAGAGCTTATGAAGGTGGATCTTGGTCTGCTTTACACAATGGCGGCTGTGATCGTCGCGCTGTACGTTACAAACTGGATAATAAACACAATAAGCGGAGTCACTATGCTGAGCGTTTCGCAAAAGCTGGTTTCTGCGCTCCGCGGAGAGATGTACGAAAAGCTGCAAAAGCTGCCGCTGTCATTTTTCGATACCACGGCGAGAGGCGACACGATGAGCCGCCTCACCAACGACACCGACACTATAAGCGGCACGATAGCGCAGTCCGCGACTCAGCTCGCGTCGGCAGCGCTTACTCTGATCGGCTCTTTGATTATTATGCTGTTTCTCAGCGTTCCGCTGACCTTGACGGTGCTGGTGTGCGTGCCTATGGTGTTCATGCTTACTAAAATCATAGCATCCCGCAGCCGGAGCTGCTTTTACAGACAGCAGCGCGCCCTTGGCGAACTCGGCGGAGTTATCGAGGAGAGCATTTACGGACTTAAGATGATAAAGACGTTTTCAAAGGAAGACGCGAAGCTCGGCGAGTTCGCGGTCATAAACGAAAATCTGCGCGTGAGCGGCACGGGAGCGCAGACATGGGCGGGCTACATGATGCCGCTTATGAATATAATAAACAATCTGACCTTTGCCCTGACAGCCACGGTCGGCGGAGTCATGTGCGCAAAATACGGACTGCTTATCGGCACGGCGGTCAGCTTTATGACCTATTCAAAACAGTTCGCCACGCCGCTTAACTCGATTGCCGGTCTGTTTAACAATATTCAGTCGGCGCTGGCGGGAGCGGAGCGGGTGTTTGAGGTCTTGGACGAGGCGGAGGAAACTCCCGACCCCGACGGCGCGAAGGATATGGATAAGATGAACGGAGAAATCGAGTTTAAAAACGTCTGCTTTTCGTATATTCCGGGAAAGCCGGTGCTTAAAAATATATCTTTCAAAGTCCGTCCCGGCGAGAACGTGGCGCTGGTGGGCGAGACCGGTTCGGGCAAGACCACGATCATCAATCTGCTGACCAGGTTTTACGACGCGGACAGCGGCGAGATCCTGCTCGACGGAACGGATATAAGAAATATAAAGCGTGAGAGTCTTGAAAAGTGCTTTTCCGTCGTGCTTCAGGATACTTGTCTGTTCAGCGGAACAATACTTGACAATATACGCTACTCAAGACCGGACGCGTCAAGAGAAGATGTGATAAAAGCCGCGGAACTCGCGAGGGCGGACGGTTTTATACGCCGCCTGCCGAACGGTTACGACACAATCGTTTCCGGCAGCCGCGACAGCCTGAGCGAGGGTCAGAGGCAGCTTATCGCTATTGCCAGAGCGCTGCTGCACAGCAGTCCGGTGCTGATTTTGGACGAAGCGACCGGCTCGGTCGACACCAAGACTGAAAAGGATATCCAGCGCGCCCTGCTCAATCTTATGGAGAACCGCACCGGAATAACCATAGCGCACCGCCTTTCTACAATTCGTGACGCAGATAATATAATAGTGATACATAACGGTGAGATATGCGAAAGCGGGAACCATGCCGAGCTTATGGCTCTGCGCGGCAGATATTATAAATCAAACGCCGCAATAAACTAAAAAAATCTTAAAAAAGTACTAAAAAATCGTTGACAAAGATATATCGCTATGTTAAAATATACATGGTTGAATTAGTTGATTAATATTTTTGTATCAAATTCCTTACCCGAATGTTGGTCGGGTGAGCTGTTTTTGGTACTTTTTTTATTTTGTTGCGGAGAAGGGTTCAAAATGTCAGAACGTGCGAGACGGTCAATAATGTCAGACAATAAACAGGCACGGGGATATTGCGCCCCCTGTGCCTGTTTTGCGTGGAAATAAATATAAAATATTTTTAAAATAAAGAAAGAAGGAGTTCGAAATGAAAACAAAAAGAAAAACTAAAATTTTATCATTGTTTCTTGCTGTTACAATGATAGCGACAATGATTATGGCTCTGCCCATTATGGCAAGTGCCGCAAGTAGCAGCAGTACACTTGCCTCAGATTGGGCGACTATCAAATCTAATGTTATCATTGACATTACTACATACTGTGATAGTAAGGAGTCAGTTGCGAATACATATTATGGAATTGATGACGGTCCGAAATACTTGATGTCTGGCGGCGCAAATGGTTATTCGTCAGGCAGAGGCAACAAAATAAAGAATGGTAATAATCAGTGGTTCGCAATAAAGGTTGAAGGCGCGGCAACTATCACTGCTGAAATTGTTAACGGTGGTAGCAACGATAGAATTGCATATATCGCTAAAAGCGGCGCTGATACAATGAGTAACAAGGCTACAGATGATACATATGCAAACTATTATGCAAAAAAAAGTATTGCAAAAGGCACCACAGATTCGGTTGTGTATAAAAAGACAACATCGGGCGAAGAGACTATGTACTTTAGAGCAAACAGCGATTTGTATTTAAAGGATATAACCGTCACATTTGCAGAACCGTTTGAGATTGTTGAAGAGGGGATAGAGGTAGTAAAATCCGGAGCATCGATTGAGGACGGCACAATTAATTACAAGTATCAGGGAGATGTTGCGCCGACTATTGATTTTACATCAGACAAAACAGAGTTCACAGTGACAGATAACGGAGGTTCAAACGGAACGGGAACAGCCACGGTCAAAGTTGATCCAAGTGTAGCTGTTGACACAACAGCTACTATTACAGCAAATGCCACAATCGGAAGTAGTAAGTACACAAAATCATTTACTGTAACGGTCGTTCAGCCGACTAAGAACTTAAAGTTTATTGCGTCTCACGGTGTAAAAAGTGTAACAATCACAGGTAAAGATAATGATTTTACACAGACCGTTAATTATTCGAGAGACGGCTCACACGGCGCCTGCAGAAGCAATGGCGATAATAGTACAAATGGATACGGCATATTTGAAAAGGTGCCTTACGGCGAATACACTGTGTCATTTGATGTGGTGGATGAATACTATGATGCTGTTGAGGATAAAACAATAACGGTAAACGCGGAAACCAATGAAGACGAAAATATTTTTGACGTAGTTCTGTCAATGAAGACGGATAACAGAAATGAAACGGATATAAATGAAATTAATATTCAGCCGGGCAGCGTTATTACATGGGATTTTTCGTCCAAGAGCGGAGCGCCCAATGAATATTTGAAGGTTGAGGGCACAGGTGTTTCGGCTAATATTATATCCGACACACCCGGAGTAACAATGTTTGTGGCAAGCGGAGGCAAATTTACATCATGTGAATCAGCCGATTCTGTTCAGGTGAAATTATCTGCCACAAGTATGAAAATTCCTGTTATTCAGGGCAGCGTAATTGTGTTTGACAAAAACAGAGGCGGTGATATTGCATCAGAAGATCCCGATGTAAAAGTTGACGGAACGACAATCACATATAACGGCACAGAAAAAAAGTATGTTACAGTAACCGTAAAAGATATTGATATGTACATAAACAAAATTTCGGTTATAAACGCGCCGGATAATGTTACCCAAGATTGGATAAACAATTCAGGTACAGCCGGAACATGGGCGACAAAAGAAAACGGCGAATATACCTTGACATATGTAAAAAATCAAACCGGCGCCAAAGGTTTTACATATGATTTGACTGATAAAGTTACAGGTCTGCCCGAAGGCGATACATTAGCTACCGCTAAAGGAAAAGTAAGAGTGTCATTCGATATGTATCAGGATGAAGCTAATTTGCCGGGAGACAATTATTTTGTTGATTTATCTTCAAAAATACCTAACCAATTCCTTTGGAAAGGCAATGACTATGGTACAAAATACGGTCGTCTCGCCGGCCGTGGCAACGGAAAGAACATAAACTTCCTTGCAAACCAGATTTCCACAGCCGCAGATCCGGCGGGCGCGGATAAAGGCAGAGTTGAAGTGGGGAATATCAGAAAGTTTGGGGAATGGGTCAATGTTTCGATGATGATTGATCTCAGTGACCTGAGCAAGTTTACAGCGGAGTATGACACCGGCAGATCGAATGCTTCAGATTCGGATCAAAACAGACAGGTCCTGACTCAGACGACTGTGCCGACCAAGAGCGAAAAGCTGTATCTTAACGTTCAGCCTGATAGCAGCGTTAATACTTCACATGATGTTTGCATTAAATTCAGAAATATCAAGGCTGAGTACATAGAGTTCGGCGATGGCAGCTCCGACTCCGGACGTTACAATGCAAGCGGTTCTCCCGATAACGTTCTTGGCATTATAAGGTTTTTCCAGAGCTATCTAGGCACAGCCAGTGAGTATGGATTTGTATTTATCGATAGCGGCGGAGAAATAGTGACTTCCGATAAGATTTCCACTGAGGAAGTAATGACGTTCAATGAAGAGACACCGGGATTTTACGGAGACCTTAAGGGAATTGAGCAATCGGAAATTGACAAGACTTTTAAGGCAAAGGGATTTGTAAAAGTAGGTACGGATTACTATTATTCACAGTCGGTTATCGAAGCAACAGTTGGACAAGATACTATAACAGACGCTGAATAATTATAAATTTTAATGATAATCTGTTTAATAGGATTATTTTAAATATGATTTGTTAACTTAAAATATGTCACCGCGTTTGTTCCGCCTCAGCGCGAGTCAAGATCCCTTTCACGAATGAGGCGGCTTTCGACCAACACGAAAGCGCGTCGATCAAATCAACGAAACCAACCGAGACGCAGCCGAATTCGAAATTTATCGGCTCGCGCCGAGCCGGAACAAACGCGGCGGCGCAAGAATTTTGGAGGTGACTTAAAATGAGAAAATCATATAATAAAAACGGATATAAGGCTCCGAAAGCCGAGATAACCGTTTTTGAGTGTTCGGATGTTATAACTGTGAGCAGAACATTATATAAAATGCCTGAAAATCAGGATTCAAAAAGTTACGTATCTGCAGGTAGTACAACTTGGCGTTCAGGATTAGGACAGTAGAACTTATAAATTCCGAGCCGCGCAGCAAACCGCTGCGCGGCTTTTCCCGCTCCGCCCATTGAACCGCCTAAAGGCGGGGTTTGGGTCTGCAAGCCCCAATCGGCTTCCCCGAAGGGGAAGGTGACATCGCTCGGTCTGGCTGCGACCGGAGCCGAGCAGCGGTATTTTAATGTGTGAAAAAACAAGAGGCGCTTTGTTGATCAAGTTTATGCTTCGGCAAATTTATGTTGACTATAAATCAGCTTTAAGGTATAATATAAATAAGGTGGTGAAATAGTGGGTGACAAGACATTAGAGAGAGTTTTATCAAAACAAAATGATACAAATATCAGATTTAATGATTTACAGGTTTTATTAAAGCAGTTAGGTTTTGAATATAGAGTAAAAGGTGACCATTTTATATATTATAACACTGACTTTCGGGAGATTATAAATATTCAGCCCGATGGTAACAAAGCAAAAGCATATCAAGTGAAACAGGTCAGAGATATTATATTTAAGTATAATTTAGGAGGTGTAAAAGATGCCTAAATATGAAGTTATAATTTATTGGAGTGAGTCTGACAATACGTTTGTTTCAGAGGTTCCGGAGCTTCCCGGATGCATGGCTGACGGCAAAACATATCAGGATGTAATGAAGAACACCGAAACAATAATTAATGAATGGATTGAGACAGCAAAAATGTTGGGAAGAGAAATACCCGAACCTAAGGGACGTTTAATGTACGCTTAATTTTATAACCAATTTCCCAAAAACTGTTTTGCGGCAATGCCGTCGCGGCTTTGAGTTGTTTAGGGTTCCCACAAAGCGATATGCTTTGTGGGAAAGAGGAGAGTCCGCCGTTAAGGTGCAGCTTTTGCCGCTTGCGATAAAACAAACCAAGAGGCGGATTGCGACGAGGCGGAACCGGGTCGGGCGATTAATTCAAAGCAAAACAGTTTTTGGGAAAGCCGTATTCCGGAACCGGACTCGGCGATTATTTCAGCGCTGTTTTTAGTTTGCACAAACTGCGTATTTTCAGGAGTTTAATGGACGAAGTCCCCTCCCATTGAACCGCCGAAAGGCGGGGTTTGGGGCTGCAAGCCCCAATCGGCTTCCCCGAAGGGGAAGGTGACAGCGCTCGGTCTGGCTGCGACCGGAGCCGAGCAGCGGGTTCGATGCACTAATCGATACCTCATGCAGACAATTGTAAGGTCGCAAATCACTCACGTTTTCGGACATGGAGCGCAATTGGGTTCGGCTATATCTTAACTCTTCAATGATCGCGCCGCGGCGCGGTATTATTTTAATATTTTCTTTACAAAAAATTCAAAAATATTTTTAAAAAAGCTATTGACAAATACTTCCGTGAATGTTATTATAATACAGGATTAGCACTCAGATGCAGTGAGTGCTAACAAAATGAATTTGAGAAAAAGAAAGGTGGTTTTTATGGCTTCCCTTGATGACAGGAAGAAGCTTATACTAAAGGCTATCGTCGAGGATTATATCCGCAACGCCGAGCCTGTCGGCTCAAGAAGCATAGCCAAAAAGACCGGACTCAATCTCAGCGCGGCGACGATCCGCAATGAGATGTGCGACCTTGAGGAAATGGGAATGCTTATACAGCCTCACACTTCCGCCGGCCGTATACCTTCAAATGCCGGATTCAGGTTTTATGTTGACAATCTGATGCATAGGTATCAAATGACCAATATTGAAATAGAACGGCTCAAAAGCGCTTTGCTGAACAGGTTCCGTGAGCTTGACAAGATAATTCAGGGCGTTTCGTCGGCGTTCTCGTCGGTTACCAATATGCCGACCTTTGCGGTTCGACCGGTGAGCCGTATGGGAGGCGCCAAAAGCGTTAAGCTTGCCAACATAGACGGCAAAAACATCATGGTCATAGTATCCAACTCGTCGGGGCTTATCCGAAACAAGCTGCTGCGGCTGCGCAAGACTGTGACTGAGCGCGAGGTCGAGCAGATGAACCGCATAATAAGCGAGAACATTTCGGGTCTTGACATGGGCGGATATGTAAATCTTGACAACCTTATGGACGTCAAGGACGCGGTCGGAGAAAACACCGAGATATTCGCGTCGATACTGGAGCTTATACACGAAGCCGGACAGGAGATCGACAGCAGGCAGGTGTTTGTTGAGGGCGCGGCTAATATTCTTCGGTTTCCGGAGTATAAAGATGTGGAAAAAATTAAAAATATACTTGAGTTCTTTGACGACAAGAGCGTACTCAATGAGGCTATCGATGCAATGAATATCGAGCCGGACGGGGACGGCGTCAGCATTTACATAGGCGACGAGCTTCCTCTGCCTCAGCTCAAGGAGAACAGCGTCATTGTGTCGCGGTATTGCGTCGGGGACGATTTGGTGGGGATTGTCGGAGTTATCGGACCTCAGCGAATGGACTATGCGAGGGTTGTTTCCGGCATCAGCTATCTGTCCGATACCTTGAGCCGAATGCTTAATGACAGCCTCGGTTCGGGCGGCGGTCCCGAAGGAAAAGGAGATGATTAAATTTGAAAGCGGAAGATAAAAATAAAGAAGTACAGGAAGAAATTGAGACCGTGGAAGAGGAAGAGCAAACCAACGCCGAACAGAAGGATGAGAGCGAAGAGAAAAGCGATGAAAACCTGAGTTCGATGCTTGAGGAGGCAAAGGATAAACTGCTGCGCAAGATCGCGGAGTTTGACAACTTCAAGAAGCGCACCGCCAAGGAAAAGACCGAAAACTTCACTCTCGGCTTGTGCGGCGCGGTCGAAAAGCTGCTTCCGGTTCTCGATAATCTGGACAGGGCTATCGCCGCGGCGGAGCTTAACGATGATAAGGACGCCCTGCTTGAGGGAATAAAAATGGTCCGCAACCAGTTCGGTGAGGCGCTCGCGTCCCTTAATGTAAGCGAGATCAAGGCTGTCGGCAAGGAGTTTGATCCGGCGCTCCACAACGCGGTAATGACCGCCGAGAGCGACGAGCCGTCAAGCACCGTGACCGAAGAATTCGCCAAGGGCTACATCTATAAGTCCGGCGAAAACGAGCGTGTCATCCGTCATTCGATGGTCAAGGTTTCAACGTAGAATCGAGGCACAAGCAACTATGTGCGGGCGGACGAACCCGACCGCCCGATAAAAATTAATTCGGAAAATTATAAAATGCGACAGCTATTTGCTAATTACTAATCACTATGTTAGGAGGAATATATTATGAGCAAAATAATCGGTATTGATTTAGGAACAACAAATTCATGCGTGGCTGTAATGGAGGGCGGCGAGCCAACCGTTATACCAAATCCCGAAGGCGCGAGAACCACTCCCTCGGTGGTTGCGTTCACAAAGGACGGCGAGCGCCTTGTCGGTCAGGTTGCCAAGAGACAGGCGATCACCAATCCCGACAAGACAATAAGCTCGATAAAGCGCGACATGGGAACGGACCGTAAGGTCAACATTGACGGCAAGCAGTACACTCCGCAGGAGATCTCGGCAATGATATTGCAGAAGCTTAAGAGCGACGCCGAGGCGTATCTGGGCGAGCCTGTAACGCAAGCGGTCATCACCGTTCCGGCGTACTTCAGCGATTCTCAGAGACAGGCGACAAAGGACGCCGGCAAAATTGCGGGTCTTGACGTTAAGAGAATTATAAATGAGCCTACAGCGGCGTCGCTTGCGTACGGACTGGCGAAGGACGTTGACCAGAAGATCATGGTATATGACTTGGGCGGCGGTACATTCGATGTTTCAATTCTTGAGATTGGCGACGGAGTGTTCGAGGTCCTTGCAACCAGCGGAAACAACCGTCTGGGCGGAGACGACTTTGACGAAAAGGTTCTGAACTACCTTGCCGACGAGTTCAAAAAGGAAAACGGCATTGACCTCAGAGAGGACAAAATGGCGCTCCAGAGACTTAAGGAAGCTGCCGAGAAGGCGAAGATCGAGCTGTCCGGCATGACCAGCACAAACGTTAATCTGCCGTTTATCACAGCCGACGCCACCGGTCCCAAGCATCTTGACATAACCCTGACACGCGCTAAGTTCGACGAGCTGACTGCTGATTTGGTTGAAAAGACAATGGGTCCGTCCAGAGACGCCATGAATGAGGCGGGTCTCACAGCGGCACAGATAGACAAGGTACTGTTGGTCGGCGGTTCATCAAGAATTCCCGCTGTTCAGGAGGCTGTTAAGCGCCTGACCGGAAAAGAGCCGCACAAGGGTATCAATCCCGATGAGTGCGTTGCCATAGGCGCCGCTGTTCAGGCGGGCGTTCTCACCGGCGATGTTGAGGATCTGGTACTGCTTGACGTAACACCGCTGTCTCTCGGTATCGAGACAATGGGCGGCGTGTTCACAAAGCTGATCGAGAGAAACACCACGATCCCGACAAACAAGAGCCAGATATTCAGCACCGCGGCGGACGGTCAGACCAGCGTTGAGGTTCATGTGCTTCAAGGTGAGCGCGAAATGGCAGCCTACAACAAGACGCTTGGCAGATTTAACCTTAACAACATCCCGCCGGCGCCCAGAGGCGTGCCCCAAATCGAGGTAAGCTTTGATATCGACGCCAACGGTATTGTCAACGTAAAGGCTAAGGACCTGGGAACAGGCAAGGAGCAGGCGATCACGATCACCGCAAGCACTAACCTTTCGGACGCGGATATCGAGAAGGCGGTAAAAGAGGCGGAACAGTACGCCGAACAGGATAAGAAAGCAAAGGAAGAGGTCGATGTTCGCAATCAGGCGGACAGCATGGTTTACCAGACCGAAAAGACGCTCGGCGAACTGGGCGACAAGATAAGTGAGAGCGAGAAGAGCGCTATCCAGGCGGAGGTCGACAAGCTTAAGGAAATGCTCAAGGCAAGCCCGATCGACGTTGCGGGAGTAAAGGCTCAGACCGAGGCTGTTTCTCAGAAGTTCTACGCGGCTTCGGAGCAGCTCTATAAGGAAGCGGCGGCTCAGGCTCAGGCGCAGCAGGCGGCTCAGGGAGACGCGGGCAGCGCAGGCACTCAGGGCGGCGGCGATGACAATGTGGTTGACGCCGATTTCACCGAGGCAGAGTAAGCAGGCAGAGATAAGCAGCGGGGACGAAGAACAGGACCCCTGATCGCTGTTCACTGACAACTAATCACGATTTCCTACGTTCGGAGGCAAATATATATGGCAGATAAGAGAGATTATTATGAGGTGCTTGGCGTTGACAGAAACGCGTCGGCGGACGAAATTAAAAAAGCGTACAGAAGGCTCGCAAAAAAGTATCATCCGGATTTAAATCCGGATGATAAGGCGGGCGCCGAGGCGAAGTTCAAAGAGGCGAGCGAGGCGTACGAGGTACTCAGTGACGCCGACAAAAAATCCAGATACGACCGGTACGGTCACGCGGGCGTCGATCCGAACGCGGCAGCGGGTTACGGCAGCGGCGGATTTGGAGGCTTTGGCGGATTTGAGGACTTTGATCTGGGTGATATTTTCGGAAGCTTCTTCGGCGGCGGCGCGTCAAGGCGCAGCGCAAACGGACCTCAGCGGGGCAGAGATGTGCAGATGAGTATTGATCTGACTTTTGAGGAAGCCTGCTTCGGCACAAAAAAAGAAGTCACCGTCAGTCACACCGAGCAGTGTCCCGCCTGCCACGGAAGCGGAGCGGCGGAGGGAACTCAGCCAACGCGCTGTACAGCCTGCGGCGGCAGCGGACAGGTCAAATCGGTCCAGCGCACGCCGTTTGGCAGTATGCAGACCGTGCGCACCTGCGAGGTGTGCCGCGGTAAAGGCACGATTGTAAAGGAACCCTGCAAGACCTGCCGAGGCGAGGGCAGTCTGCGCCGCAGCAAGAAGATCAATGTGAACATACCCGGCGGTATTGACACCGGTCAGACCCTGAACGTCCGCGGCGAGGGCGATGTGGGCAAAAACGGCGGTCCGTCCGGCGATCTGCTGATTACCGTGCGCGTCAGACCCCACAAGATATTTGTCCGTCAGGGAAGCGACGTTATGTGCGATTACCCAATATCTTTTGTGCAGGCAACACTGGGCGGGGAGGTAATGGTACCAACCATTGACGGAAACGTTACTTATAACATACCCGAAGGCACTCAGCCGGGAACGGTGTTCAGGCTCAAGGGCAAGGGCGCGGTCAAGCTGAACGGCTCTTCAAGGGGCGACCAGTACGTAAAAGTCCAGGTAGAGATACCCAAGGGCATAAACGAAAAGCAGAAGGATCTGCTGCGCCAGTTTGACGACAGTGTGGACCCGTCAAAATATAAGCGCAAAAAAAGCTTCGGCGAAAAAATTAAAGACTTTTTTGAATAACAAAATCGGCAATAAAATCGGCATAGATTATCTGTGCCGATTTTCAGCGTGTAGAAAAACTTCGTTTTTCAAAATTTAAATAGCCCAAGCCCTTATCAGACAGGCTGCCGCGCCTTTAATTTGCTCTGCGGTAAGTTCGCCGAAGCCGATTATAAACGCGTTTCTTGGAAGCAGCTCATTCATAGTTATAAAACAGGCGGACAGAGATATCATTTTAACTCCGCGCTTTGCTGCGGCTTCTTTAAGCTCCGTCTCATTCATGCCGTTTTCGACCGATATGACAAAATACGTTCCGCTGTTTACGCCGTGGATCTTTATATACGGCGCGAGAGGTGAACTCATCAGCGCCGATTTTAAGATCCGGCGCTTTTCCCTATACAGTTTTCGCAGCTTTTCGGTGTGGCTGCGGTACTTTCCGCTTCGTATAAACTCGGCTATTACCTGCTGCTCAAGCCGCGATTTAAGGCAGGTGTAGTACGGCAGTCTTTGATTAAACGCGTCCTTTACCGCCTTGGGCAGCATAACAAAGGCAACGTTCATTGACGGCGCGATCCCGCGGTAGAACGAGCCGAGAAATATGACCTTTTCTGGGTTTTTCGCGGCGAGCGCGCTGCCGGGATCTTCCGAAAAATCCAAGTCAAAATCCGCTTCGATTATATATCTGTCCGGCTCCGCCTCCGCCCAGGCAAGTATTTCGTTCCTCTGTTCTTCGCTGAGTCTGCGGGCGGTGGGGAACTGCATATCGGGCGAGAGATACATTACGGTGATGCCGCTTTGTTTTAATTTCTCGATTGGAAAGCGGTCCATTTCGGTGTCGATAAGCTCGGTTGCGGCGCCTATGTTTTTAAGAGGAACATAGCTCCTCGCGAAGCACGGATTTTCAAAGCCGAACAATGCGTTTTCGCCGAGTGCACACGCAAGCTGCTGCAGCAGAAAGTCGGGACCCGCGCCGATTATAATGCGGTCCGGCGTGCAGGAGATTCCGTGCAGGTCGTAAAGGTTTTGTGCAATTGCTTTCCTCAGTTGGCTTTCGCCGTATTTATGTCCGTATTTGAACAGTTCGGGCATATCATAGCTTATATCCCGGCACAGCTTGATAAGCGTGCCGTACGGGACCGCGTCCAGGTCGGTGCCGTTCTGGCTCATTACATAGCTTATGCCGGGCGTGCCGTAAAAATCCGGTTCGGAGATATTGGTGTTGACCGGACTGGTCTGCCGCGCATAGTACCCGCTTCTGGAGCGCGAGACCGCGTAGCCCTCGTCGATCAGACGGCGGTACGCCAGCTCCACGGTGTTTTTGGAAAGACGCAGCTTCTCGGTCAGCTCGCGGCGTGACGGCAGCTTTTCGCCGTCCGCAATTCTACCCGATAATATATCACGTTTAAGCTGCTCGCTGAGCTGGACATAAAGCGGTATGTCGGAACTTTTATCGATGCTGTATCTTATATTTTTCATAAAAATCCCTCGTTTGAGTTTATTTACAATAATATTATCATTTACAAAATGACAAGTCAAGGGAAATGCCGCTGGCCCCACACAAATAATACCCAACTGGACCTTTTTGATATAAAAAATATAATGTAAAATAAAATCATAAAATTATAAAATTATATATTCGGTGATTTTGTGAAATGCAAAAAGCGCGGGAACGAATTAAAATAATTAACCGGATTATGTACGCGTATTCGCTGATCGCTGATCACTGATCACTAAATCAGGAGGTACGATCATGTTAAAAAGATTGTTGACATCGGCGCTTGCCGTGATTGTGGCGCTTGGAGCTTTTCCGGCATTGACGTTTGCCGCGGAGGAGGATGAAGTTATGACGGCAGAAGTAAATTTTGATCCCGAAACAGTGATGTGGACCAACACCACGATCGAGGAAGTGCTTGACCGTGACGGCGTTTACAAAAACGCGGCGGAGATCAATCCGAACGCGGACAAGAAATCAAACGCAAAAGACAGAGACGGCAAGGATATTCAGAAGCCCTACGAAAAAAATGGTGCGTATTTTACCGGCTGGGCGTATTCCGAGTACCTTTGGACGCATTTTTATCCAATAGGCAACGGAAGAATGGCGGCAATGGTCGCCGGAGGCATTGACAAGGATGTTATCCAGATCAATGAGGACACCTGCTGGGACGGTTCGCCTTACGGAGAGTTGGTTGACGAGAACGGCGATAAGATAACGACCGTTGACGGAACGACCAACGCCAAGACAATAACCACCAAAAATCAGACGGGCGGCAGCAACGACGGCGGATGGAGATATTTCCGCGGCGCCAATGAGGACGGCACACCGGCGGATATCGGCTCGCCGGACGCAATCGTGGGCGACGAGGCGTTCAGGACCAAATTCCCGGATTATGCAAACAAGAGCATATCAAATTTATCGCTTAATATAAATAACGCTAAAGAACAGAGTGCTGTTCAGGGCAGGTGGGATCTGCACAGCCTGGTTGAGGCAAAGTTTTTAGGAACGCCCACAGGACAGAGAGCATACAAATCATTTGCCGAGGTATATCTTGACTTCGGTCAGAGCTATAAGGATGCGGAAAATTACACCAAGAGCCTTGATATGAAAACCGGAATTGTGACGGTTGAGTATGATTTGGGCGGCAAGCATTATAAGCGCGAGAGCTTCGCGAGCTATCCCGACCAGACAGTCGTGACCCATGTTGAAACGGACGGCAACCTTAATATGAACGCCGAGCTTCATACATACCACAGTGATGTTGCAAAGTACACAAAGATAAGCGACAAAGAGGTTAAGCTGACAGCCAGCGTGAGAAACGGAAACTCCAACAACGGACAGCCCTCAAGACTTAACGCGATAACCTTCGAGGCGAGAATGATACTCGACGGCGACGGAGAGTTCTCGGTCAGCGAGGATAACAAGACCGTCAGCGTTAAAGGCGGAAATCAGGCTACTGTATATGTAGTCGGCGCGACCAACTATGTGGATTATCTGAACCTTGACAATTCAAAGCCGGGCAGAGATTGCGATACATACTCGGCGAACGTTCAGAAGAGAACATATGAGCAGATAAAAGAGCGGCACCTTGCCGACTTCACGGAGCAGTACTCAAAATCGAGTCTGAGCGTTGACAACAAGGACGGATACGAGTACACCGACACACCCACCGAGCAGAGAGTGCGCAAGGATATAAACGGAAAGTCGGGATACCTG
The DNA here is from genome assembly GCA_947624495.1 of uncultured Monoglobus sp. Classification (GTDB taxonomy): domain Bacteria; phylum Bacillota; class Clostridia; order Monoglobales; family Monoglobaceae; genus Monoglobus. The sequence continues at coordinate 30,363 of CANQKP010000008.1, forward strand.
ACGGGTTCTGACAGCAACGCGTCCAAGGCGGCTCAAAACGGTATCAAGACCACATATAACGACGGCGACTACAAACTCGCAATACTTGAGTTTAACTACGGCAAATATCTTATGCTTTCGGGAGCGAGAGCGGGCAGAGAAGCAAGCGGAGACGATATCGCAGTGCCGGAAAGCCAGCCACTTAACCTTACCGGAAAGTGGAATGCCGCAATGACGGCGGGCTGGAACGGAAAATATACTATCAATATTAACACCGAAATGAACTACTGGGCTGCGCAGCCCCTTAACATCGGCGAAAGTGAAAGGACACTGATAGACACCTTTGACGAGCTTGCACAGAGCGGAAGCATTACGGCGGATTATCAGTACGGTATAGGCGACAGCGAGACTTATCAGCCCGGCGATCCGTGGGTAATGCACCACAACTTCGACTTGTGGCGCGGTACACAGCCAATCGACAATGCCACCGCGGGACTTTGGCCAACCGGCGGCGCGTGGCTGCTTGACCACGCTTGGCAGTATTATAAGTTTAACAGGGACGACGAGTATCTGGCAGAGATCTATCCTTATATGGTAGGCGCCGCAAAGTTCTTCACTCAGTTCCTGGTTGTTGACCCCAAGACCGGATATCTGATAACAGCGGCGTCATGCTCGCCGGAGCAGGGCGGTGTTCAGCCGGGACCGGCAATGGATACCCAGCTTGTCAGGAACCTTTATGATATGGTTCAGCAGGCGAGCGCGATTTTGGGCAAGGAGCAGGAGAATGCCGATCTGCTGGCAAAGATCGCCGAGCAGATGCCATCAAGCTATTTCGCGAGCGAGCAGGGCAAGATCGCGCCGGATGTGATCGGCAGCGGCGGTATTCAGGAATGGGTCCGCGGCGACGTTACATTTGACTTTACCGAGAAAAAGGATACATCCGGTAAGTATAAGGTTTCAAATCCGTTTAATTCCAATGATGAGGTAAAAAGTATAAATGAGCACAGCGTCGGAGCGGGACACAGACACTGCTCGCCGTTGTGGGAGCTGTTCCCCGGCACTCACATCAATCCGTACAGCAGCGATACTGCCGAGCAGAAAATATTTAAGGCGTTCCAAGGCTCCACGACCGCCAAGGACAGCGCGGACGGAAAGGGCTGGAGCTTGGCGTGGAGAATGAACCTTAATGCCAGAGCGCTTCAGGGCGACAAGTCTGAG